>CAMODY010000056.1 GCA_946611595.1 uncultured Clostridia bacterium
GAACTTCCGGAGGATTTAGATGCTCTTTTATCAGACGAAGAACTTTCTGAACTGATCGGAGAGACAGATTTTGAGGCAGAGCCTGAAGAAGTATTTGAGCAAGATGAGGCAGCAGCTGAAGAACCTGCGGAAGATGAAGAAGCTGCAGCAGATGTGGAAGAAATAGAAGAGCAGCCACAGACTGTGGCTTTGGTTGGTGGTCTTCCGTTTGTTGTAAAAGATACAGATCATGACGCTGAGCCGGATGAAGCAGAAGCTTTTGTTGATGATTCTTTGGCAGGTGCACTGGATGATATTGTAAATGCTGAAGAGGCACATTTAGCAGACGAGGGCACCCTTGTTGGAGGCCTTCCGCTTGCAGAAGATAATGAACCTGAAGCTGCATCTGAAGAAGTCCTTAAGGAATGGGAAGATGCTGCAAAAGCTCCGGCTGCAGGCACAGAGGCTGCGCTGATGGGCGGCCTCCCGTTTGAAGTAAAACCGGCAGCTTATGTCGGAAGCGGCTTAACGGATGCAGTAGATAATATCACCAAGAACGAAGATATTAATATCGCAAGCGAGGGGGATCTGATCGGCGGGCTGTCGATTGCTCCGGAAGCATTAGAGCGAAGCGCAGAAGAAGAAAGTGTTGAGATAGCAGAGCCGGAGGTAACGCTCGTCGGCGGTCTTCCATTTGTTATGAAAGCTGCAGATGAAGAAACACCGGAAGAAGTACAGCCGCTTGCTGCTGTTGATGAGGACATGAGCGAGACCTTAGACAGTCTTATCAACACAGAGGATGCACCGATCGTTTCAGAAGGCGCATTAGTTGGTGGACTCCCGGTTGCTCCTGAAAGTGATACAAAAACGATCCTGATCGCCAGTGATGAGACCTGGTGTTACTATGCATCGGACATTGAATTCAGCAGTCTTGATCAGGGAGAGATCTTTAACCGCCTGCTTTGGGACGGCAAGGAAAATCCTGAGAGAAACGTTGCTGTTTTAAATCTGGATATCCCTCTTGTCGAAAGATATTCACTTCCAGTCATTGTTAAAGAAAGACTGGATGTCAAAGATGTGATCAAGGCTGAAGATGGTTCTTATATCCTTGATTTCGGCCAGGATTTTGCAGGTTTTGTAGCCTTTAATTCTTCACAGCCAAAAGGCGCGCATGTACATCTTTCCTTTGCAGAAGAACTTCTTGATGGAGCATTCCCTGAAGAAGCGGAAGAAAGCGGATTCACCTTTATCTCCGACGGTATGCCGGAAGTTGTTGGACCACACTTCACCTATTTCACAGGCCGCTTTGTTAAGGTCTCCGGTTGGGAAGGTGAATTGAAGTCTGCTGATTTCAGCGGCTGCGTCCTATATTCGGATATGCCTAGAAGTGGTTATGTTGAAACCTCTAATGAGCGCCTTAATACAATTTATCAGGAACTCCTTGCAGGACAGAAACGATCTTCCATCGTGATGCCGGAAGAGAGCGAAGCAGAAGATGTTTTTGCATATGCTCCGGCAGCCGCTTACAACATGGAGATCAAAGACTTCCTGATGCAGTATCTGAAAGGTTTAAAAGAACAGCCAGTATCAGACCAAACAGCATATGCTCCTCAGATCATCTGGAATCTCTATCAGATGTACGGCGATGAAAGAATCCTTGAGGATAATTACGAGCTGATCAAGGCTTGGGCAGACACTGTTGATGAGAAAGATGCAGAGCGCAGCGAGCGTCATTATCTCTGTGATTTTGATACGCAGAGTGAAGCATGGGTTTCCATGGATCAGGAAACAGATACAGAATATATTGCATCTGCATGCTACTATGAAGCAGCACATATCACTGCAGAAGCGGCGAGCGTCTTAGGAAAAGAGCAAGATGCTTTTGCTTATGGCAGATTAGCAAGAAAGATCAAGCAAGCCTTCTTAGAAGAGTACTATACAGGCGCCGGAAGACTTTCTATTGATACACAGACAGCTTATGTTCTTGCATTGCAGTTTGGACTTTATGTTGAGAAAGACCGCGTTGCAAAAGGTCTTGCAAAACGGCTTGAAAAAGATGGCGATGTGCTCAAATGTGCTCCGGCAGCAGCTCCGTTTATCTGTAAAGCTTTAGCAGATCACGGTATGGCGGATAAGGCATATGACATTTTGCTTAATGAAGAACAGAAGAGTTTCAACAATGAAGTTGAATTCATCTATGAATATATGGCAGGCATCAAAGCTTTAGAGCCTGGCTTTAAAACAATCGGTCTTTCCCCGATCCCGGATGGCAGACTGGATTATTGCAAAGCCAGATTTAACTCTCCAGTCGGTGAAGTAGTCTCTAATTGGGAAGTGAAGGAAGATGGATCATTGAATTTCCATTTTGACGTTCCGGAAGGAGCAACAGCTAAGATCACTCTTCCGTACTATCCGGTTTGTGCTGCAGGCGGAAATGAAGTGACTGTCAAGAGTGGCAGCTATGATTATTCCTACATGCCGTCGGTTAAGATGAAAAAGGATGCGACAGAAGAGTAAGACAGCTTTAATATGAACAACGATAAATATATATTCTTTGATATTGACGGAACGCTTTATACCCCAAGACTTGGAGTTCCGGAGTCGACACAGGAAGCAATTGATAAATTAAAGAAAAATGGACATCATCCGGTTTTGTGTACAGGTCGTACCAAGAGCATGTTGTTCCCAAAGGTAAAGGCTCTCGAATGCGAGGGCCTGATTGCCGGTGTGGGCTCATTCGTAGAGTGGCAGGGTGATTGTATTTTTGAAGATGGACTCAGCACAGAAGCTGTGGAAGAACTCGTCAATAATTTTAAAAAGTTTGGATTTATTCCATTTCCGGAAAGTGCAGATTATATTTATTATGACGAAGAAAGCTGCATAGATCCGGAAAAGACGATCGGAAGGATTTTTTCTCTGCATGATCCTGAAGTAATGAAAGCTTATGATCCGGGCGAGGAAGGCATTGCAAAAGTCAGCGCAGCATTTACGGAAGACAGTGATAAGCATGGTTTTAAAGAGACTCTAAAGGGGAGATATCATGCGATCGACCATCATGGCATCCTGTTAGAAACTTTTTCGGTAACGATCTCAAAAGGAATCGGAATCAAAAAACTGGCAGAGCATCTTGGCTTTGATATGAAAAACACCTATGCCTATGGAGACAGCTTTAATGATCTGGAAATGCTGGAGATGACTAAGTATGGTGTCTGTATGGAAAACGGAGATCCGAAACTGCTTGAAAGAATTCCATTGCATGCAAAACGCATAGATGAAGACGGCATCTATCATTCTTTAAAAGAATTTGGCCTGATATAATGAAACTGATAAGCAGCGTATAAAACATTTTATGCAATCAGCTTGTCAATAGGTCAAAATCCACAATATATCTTGTGTTTTTTCTTGCAGAATAACCACAACATATAGTATAATTTAACAGGAGTTTTGGGGCTCCTGTTTTTTAGATTTTATTTTCGGAGGCAATTGATATATGAAATGCCCGTTTTGCGGATGCGTAGATACCAAGGTTTTAGATTCCAGACCGAACGAAGATCGAAGTGCGATCAGACGTCGTAGAGAGTGCACCAGATGTGCGAAACGTTTTACGACTTATGAAAAAATTGAGACGATTCCGCTGATCGTTATCAAAAAGGATAATAACCGTGAGGCGTATGACCGTACAAAAATCGAAAAAGGTGTCTTAAGGGCATGCTACAAACGTCCGGTTTCGGCGGCGCGTCTTGAGCAGCTGATCGATAATATTGAAAATGATGTTTATTCGCTTGGTAATGCGGAAGTGAAGAGTACCCAGATTGGTGAGATCGTAATGGATCGCTTAAAAGAGGTTGACCAGGTTGCTTATGTCCGCTTTGCTTCTGTTTATCGCGAGTTTAAAGATATCAACACTTTTATTGATGAAATCAAGAAGCTGAGTAAATAAAGGATCGGGAAATCTCCGACGCAGTGTCAAACTAATAACAGTCATTAATAACTAAACATGTTTAAAAAGTTTTATCCCACGATATATGCCGACAGTGCGTATATCGTGGATTTTCAAAAAATCTATGATAAAGGATACAGAGTTCTGATCCTGGATGTGGATAATACGCTTGTTCCGCATGGAGCTCCGGCAGATGAAAGAGCAGTACGTTTCTTTCAAATGGTACAGGAGATAGGCTTTAAAACCTGCATTATTTCCAATAACCATGAGCCAAGGATCAAGCCGTTTGCTAAGGCGGTCGGATCTGCTTATATTTTTGATGCAGGAAAGCCTTCGAAAAAAGGCTATCAGAAGGGAATGAAACTCTGCGGCGGAACGACGGATAATACGCTGTTCATGGGGGATCAGCTGTTTACCGACATCTGGGGAGCAAACCGTGCAGGTATCAAATCCATTCTGGTCAAACCGATCAAAAAGGACTATGAGATACAGATACGTCTGAAGCGTTTAGCTGAACGCATAGTTCTTCCGTTTTATCTCCGATACAGTAAACGACATCCTAAGAATCTTTAAAACATCTGTGAATTACCGTATTCAGAAATCGAATAAACGGGGTGAACTTTAGTGTTGTATTGATACTAAAGAGACTATAAAATAAAGTTGTTAAATGTATTTTATTTTTTAGGGGAAATAAAAATACAGGAGTAATATTTATATGGGCAAACTATTGAAGTACATGACATTGCGGCAATGGCTATATGTTTTAGGCGTTGTCTTTTTTGTCGTTGTCTCTGTTTGGTGTACGTTGATGTTGCCGGACTATATGACGAAAGTTACCCAGCTGGTAGAGACCGGCGGGGCTGTCAGTGAAGTCTGGAAATATGGCGGTATCATGCTCGCATGTGCAGTCGGAGATCTGTGCAGTGCGATCCTGGTCGGACTCTTTACGGCTCAGGTTGCGTCCCGTTTTGCGGCATCACTGCGCGATAATATGTACCGCAAGGTCGTATCTTTTTCAATGGAAGAGTATTCCAGCTTTTCCACATCCAGTTTATTAACCAGAGCAACCAATGATGTTCAGCAGGTTACAATGGTCATCGGTATGGGCCTTCAGGCTTTCCTGAAAGCCCCGATCATTGCTGTATGGGCGTTTCTTAAGATCGTTGGAAAAGGTGAGACCTGGCTGATGATCACCGGTATTGCAATCGTAATACTCGTCTGCGTTATCGGCTCCAACCTCGTTCTGGTTATTCCGAAGTTCAAAAAAATTCAGAAGTTAACTGATAACCTGAACCGAGTAGCAAGAGAAAATCTGACCGGAGTCCGTGTTGTGCGTGCATACAACGCTGAAGAATATCAGAGTGAAAAATACGATGGCGCGAATACCGCACTCATGAAGAACCACCTGTTCACAGGGCGCATCATGGCTTATCTGTTCCCATCGATCCAGGCTGTCATGAGCGGCACCTCTCTGGCAATCTACTGGGCAGGTGCTTTTATCATCCAGAGGGCAGCAGATGCTGCTGCAAAGATTGCGATCTTTAGTGAGCTGGTTACCTTTATGGCATATGCAGTGCAGATCATCATGGCATTTATGATGATCTCCATGATCTTCATCCTGCTTCCAAGAGCCATGGTTTCAGCAGACCGTATCAACCAGATTCTGGATAAGGAAACGAAGATCCATGATGGAATGCATGCAGCAGAAGGCGAAAGTGAAGGTACAGTTGAGTTCCGCGATGTTGCATTTTCCTATCCGGATGCGGAGGAACCTGTTCTTTCCGGCATTAGCTTTGAAGCGAAAAAAGGGGATGTTGTTGCTTTTATCGGCTCGACCGGTTCCGGAAAGAGTACCCTTGTTAATCTGGTTCCTCGTTTTTATGACGTGACAAAGGGACAGGTGCTGGTTGATGGAGTCGATGTAAAAGAATATACCCAGCATGATCTTCGCGAGAAGATCGGATATGTTTCCCAGAAAGCGATCCTCTTCAAAGGAACCCTTGCTTCGAATGTCGCCTATGGAGCGGATGATAGCGCAGAACCTTCTGAAGAAAGAGTGAAGCGGGCGATGGAGATCGCACAGGGAAAAGATATTCTCGAGAAGACTGATCAGGGAATCTATCAGGAAGTCTCTCAGGGCGGCTCGAATTTCTCCGGTGGACAGAAGCAGAGGATCTCGATTGCAAGAGCTATTTACAAGGATCCGGAAATCTTTATCTTTGACGATTCCTTCTCGGCGCTTGACTATAAGACGGATAAAGTGTTAAGAGCGACACTTAAGAAAGAAACCAAGGATGCGACGACACTGATCGTTGCACAAAGGATCGGAACGGTCAAAGATGCTGACCAGATCATCGTTTTGGATGAAGGAAAGATGGTCGGAAAAGGAAAACATGCAGATCTGCTGAAAGACTGTGAGGTCTATCGTCAGATTGCTTATTCTCAGTTGTCAGAGGAGGAATTAAAGAATGCGTAGAGGAAATGGCGAACGTGCCAGCTTAAAGTATCTTTCTCCCCTGATCAAATATCTCGGAAGAAATAAAGCTTTATTACTGGTTTCAATCATATTTGCAGTTATAGGAACGATCTTTACCATTATTGGTCCGCGTTTTGTCAGCCAGATCGCTGACTTGATCACGGCTGGTTTCACAGGAGATATCGACCTGAAGGCAGTCGTCCGGATCGGAATCCTTTTGATCGTGATGTATTCGCTTGCCTGGATCTTCTCTTTCTTCCAGCACTTTGCGATGAACTCGGTCACGCAGAGGACAGCTTACGGACTGCGTAAAGATATCTGCCGGAAGATCAACATCCTTCCGCTGAAATACTTCGATAATCACCTGATCGGTGACATCTTGTCCAGGATCGTCAATGATATTGATACGATCGCAATGGCCATGAACCAGAGTGTGGGCAACCTGTTTACTGCAGGAACACAGTTTATCGGTGTTCTGATCATCATGTTTTTCACGAACTGGGTACTGACACTGGTGGCTTTGGCTGCTGCTGTGATTGGTTTTATTCTGATGACAAGCATCATGAAACGCTCCCAGAAGTACTTTGATCAGACACAGGCTGTACTTGGCGAATTGAATGGCCATGTGGAAGAGATCTATGGAGGACAGACGATCGTCCGTGCCTATAATGCAGAAAAAGAAGAGTACAGCAAGTTTAATGATATCAATACCAGACACAGGGCAGTTGTATGGAAAGCACAGTTCTTCGGAACAATGATGCCTCCGATCATGGGCTTTGTCGGAAACCTTGGCTATGTTGCTGTCTGTATTGTCGGAGCAGTCATGACGGCAAATAATCTGATCAGTTTCGGTACTGTTGTAGCATTCATGATCTATATCCGCTTGTTTACTGCTCCTCTTCAGCAGCTTGGACAGGTCTTTACACAGATGCAGAGTGCGGCAGCTGCTTCCCGTCGTGTCTTTGAATTCCTCGAAGAAGAGGAACTGCCATACGATAAGGATAAGCCGATCGTGATCCCGTTTGGCGAAGCAAAAGGTGAAATCGCTTTTGAACATGTGAAGTTTGGATACAATCCTGATAAAACGATCATCAAGGATTTCAGCGCTTTAGCCAAAGCAGGACAGAAGGTGGCAATCGTTGGCCCGACCGGCGCAGGAAAGACGACAATGGTAAATCTTCTTATGAGATTCTATGAGCTTGATGGTGGAAGGATCACAATCGATGGTCATCCGATCTCGGATATGAGAAGAGAAGAAGTGCATGCGCTTTTCGGTATGGTGCTTCAGGATACCTGGCTCTTTGAAGGCAGCTTTAAGGAAAACATCAAGTACAGCAAGGAAGCGACGGATGAGCAGGTCGTGGAAGCGGCCAAAATGGCAGGAATCCATCATTTTATCATGACGACAAAGGATGGATATGATACGATATTAGATGAGGAAGCAAACGTGTCTCAGGGACAGAAGCAGCTGATCACCATCGCAAGGGCAATGGTCGAGAATGCACCGTTCCTGATCTTAGACGAAGCAACATCTTCTGTTGATACCCGTACAGAACAGCTCATTCAGGATGCAATGGACAGATTGATGGCAGGAAGAACTTCCTTTATCATTGCACATCGACTGTCTACGATCAAAAATGCTGATCTTATTCTTGTCATGAAAGAGGGAGATATTATCGAGCAGGGAAATCACGAAGAACTTATGGCGCAAGGTGGTTTCTATGCCGATCTTTATAACTCACAGTTTGAAAGCGCATAAGCTTTAAAAGCAAAAACATTTTCTTAGGAGAGGAGGTCCGTATGGCGAAAACAATCAGAGTCAGAAACCTGGAAATCGGAAGAGGCAGGCCGAAGATCTGTGCGATCGTACTTGGCGAAACAGAAGGTGAGATCCTTCAATTGGCGGAGCGCGCGAACTCGGAAAACTGCGACATGATCGAATTTCGTGCGGACCATTATGCGAAGATTTTAGATCTCGATGCGGCAAAGACCATCCTTGGAAAGATCCGTAAGATCTGCCGTAAACCGATCATCTTTACGTTCCGCAGAAAAGAAGAAGGCGGAAAGACGCAGGTCTCCTTAGAGTATTACAAGAAACTCCTGCTTGTGGTTGCGCAGAACTGGTATGCGGATATTATCGATGTAGAAGCTTCTGCACTTCAGGGGGATGGAACCTTTGTTGATACCCTGAAAGATTTTGGCGTTTTTGTCATTATCTCAAAACATGATTTTGAAAAGACTCCGACACAGGAAGAGATCATTGAGAACTTTTTCATGATGCAGGATCTTGGCGCCGATATCGTAAAGGCAGCCTATATGCCGAATTCAAAGAAAGATGTTCTTAATCTGATCACTGCAGCAGAGAATGTGACGAGTACCTATGAATCCTGTCCGGTTGTTGCAATTTCCATGGGACACCTTGGAATGATCACTCGTATTTTAGGTGAATTCATTGAAAGCGCGATCACCTTTGCGGCGATTACAAAATCATCCGCTCCGGGACAGATCGGTATCGATAAAATGGAGATGGTTCTGGATGTGATCCATAACAATTACAAGAAGGTTTTCTTAGTTGGATTTATGGGAACCGGAAAGACGGCAGTTGCGAATGCACTTGCAACAAACTACGGTCTCAATAAGCTGGATCTGGACGCATATATCGAAAAGAAAGAGCATATGAGCATCGCAGATATTTTTGCGACGCAGTCGGAAAGCGGGTTCCGTGACAAGGAAACAAAGCATCTGCGTCAGGTACTTAAGAAAAATTATCAGGTCATCTCTCTTGGCGGAGGTATTGTTCTTCGAAATGAGAATATTGAACTGATCAAGGAGAAGGGTGTTATAGTTCTATTGACTGCAAAACCGGAGACGATCGCGCTTCGTATGAAGCGGGATAAGACAAGATCCTGGCTCGGTGACAACATTGATCTGGATTACATCAAAGACCTGATGAAGAGCAGAGAAGAGGCTTATCTCAAAGTTGCTGATGTGGTAATCAGTACGGACGAGAAAACGGTTGATGAGATCTGCAAAGAAATAGTTGAAACTTTAGGCTTTACACTATAAAATAATTTAGTTAAAAGAATCATACAAAGACTGTCTTGTACTCTCAGGGTATAGGCAGGATAAGAGAGTACAGGAATACAAGGAGGACGAATTTATGGTAGATGCAGGCAGTTTCAAAAATGGCCTTACAGTGGAGATCGAAGGTGATGTTTATCAGATCCTGGAATTCCAGCACGTTAAACCTGGTAAGGGAGCAGCCTTTGTCAGAACAAAACTGAAAAATATTATTACAGGAAGTACAGTAGAAAAAACGTTCCGTCCGACAGAGCGTTTTGAGAATGCACACATCGACCGCGTCAACATGCAGTATCTTTATGATGATGGCGATATGTACAACTACATGGATGTTGAAACTTATGAGCAGATTCAGCTCTCCCATGCAGATGTTGCTGAATCCATGAAGTTTGTAAAAGAAAATGAAATGGTTAAGATCTGCTCTTACAAAGGAAATGTATTTTCTGTTGAGCCGCCGATCACAGTTGAACTTGAAGTTACAGAAACTGAGCCGGGCGTAAAAGGCAACACAGCAACAAACGCAACAAAACCGGCAACTGTTGAGACAGGTGCACAGGTTAGAGTTCCGCTGTTCATCGAGCAGGGTGAAAAGATCATCATCGATACCCGTACAGGTGAATATTCATCCAGAGCTTAAGCTCAATCTTTGTTTAAACACTTACTCCCGGAAGCTTTTATGCACAGCATGAAAAGACTCCGGGAGTCTTTATGAGGAGGAAAAGATGCAGAAGAGAATGGGAAGTGTAGAGACTTTGCCGGCGCCGGCAGATGCAGTCAAGATCATTGATGAGGCATT
>CAMODY010000057.1 GCA_946611595.1 uncultured Clostridia bacterium
CCGTTTATTCAACGGTAACACTCTTTGCAAGGTTTCTCGGTTTATCAACATCCAGACCTTTTGCAACACTGACATAGTAGCTCATCAGCTGCAGCGGGATGATCGCAAGGCTGGCGGTAAAATGTTCATCCGTTTTCGGAACGTAAGTTACAAAATCAGCACGGTCTTCGATGTCATAATTTCCATAGGTGGTAAGGCCCATCAGGTAAGCACCTCTGGCCTTGCATTCCACCATGTTGCTAACGGTCTTTTCATAAAGCTTCTGCTGTGTAAGTGCGCCGATCAGCAGTGTTCCATCTTCTACCAGGGAGATCGTTCCGTGCTTTAATTCTCCTGCTGCATAAGCTTCAGAATGGATGTAGGAGATCTCCTTCATCTTTAAACTTCCTTCCATACTGATCGCATAGTCGATGCCGCGGCCGATAAAGAAGATGTCTTTTAAAGATGCCTGTTTTGCAGCAAACCACTGAATGCGCTCTTTATCATCAAGGATCTTTTCGATTTTTGCAGGGAGTGTTTGCAGCTCTTCGATCAGTTCAGAATATTTTGCCTCGTCAATCTCACCGCGGATATAGGCGAAATGGATTGCGATGCAGTAGACGGCGATCAGCTGTGCACTATAGGCTTTGGTCGTTGCGACAGAAATCTCTGGGCCAGCGTAAGTATATAAAACATTGTCGGCTTCGCGTGCGATCGAGCTTCCGACAACATTTACGATGCCTAAGGTTTTTCTTTCTTTGCTCTTTGCTTCTCGGATTGCAGCTAAGGTATCTGCAGTTTCTCCGGACTGGCTGATCGCGATCACAAGAGAGTTTTTGCTGAGAAGAGGATCGCGGTAGCGGAATTCCGATGCCAGCTCCACACGGACCGGGATCTTTGCAAGATCTTCGATCACATACTGTCCGACCATTCCGACATGGTAAGCCGAGCCGCAGGCGGTGATATAGATATTGTCCAGATTTTTGATCTCTTCATCCGTGAGATTGATTTCCGGGAATTCGATCTTTCCATCTTTGATGTAGGAATTCAGCGTGTTGCTGACAGCTTCCGGCTGCTCGTGGATCTCCTTCATCATGTAATGCTCGAAGCCGCCTTTTTCTGCTGCTTCTGCATTCCAGGTGATTTCTGTCGGCTCGATCTGGATCTCATCGCCGTCCAGGTTGAAGAAGGTGATCTCTCCGTTCGCAAGGCGGCCGATCTCCATGTTTCCGATATAGTATACGTTTCTTGTATATTTCAAAATTGCCGGAACATCCGATGCCAGGAAGCAGTTTGCTCCTTCTTTGCCTAAGATCATCGGGCTGTCTTTTCTGGCAACATAGATCTCACCCGGATAATCCTTGAACATTAATGCAAGTGCATAAGATCCGCGGACACGGACCATCATACGGTTGATGGCGTCGATCGGATTTCCGAAATATTTTTTATAGTAGTAGTCGATCAGCTTGATCGCAGCTTCCGTATCCGTTTCAGAATGGAACTGATAGCCGTTCTTGATCAGCTTTTCTTTGATCTCCTGATAGTTTTCAATGATGCCGTTGTGGACGCCGACAACGTTTCCGTCATCAGAACAGTGCGGGTGAGCATTCCCTTCGGAAGGCTCTCCGTGTGTTGCCCAGCGGGTATGGCCGATGCCGCAGCTTCCTTTTACGGCGTGTCCGTCGTCTGTTTTTTCTGCAAGTACATGAAGCCGTCCCTTTGCTTTCACAACCGAAATCTCACCGTCCTCATTTCGGACGGCAATTCCGGCCGAGTCATAGCCACGGTATTCTAGTTTTGACAGACCATCTAAAAGGATTGGCGCCGCTGCTTCTGTTCCAGTATATCCAACAATTCCACACATAGATGTAAGTCTCCTTAAGAAAAAATTAATGATTTATTATATCATGATGCCAATTTGATGAATAGAAAAAATGAAAGCAGATGCTTATTTTTCCTTGTTTTTCAATGCTGTGGAGATAAGCCCCATAAACAGCGGATGCGGCTTGTTCGGACGGGATTTAAATTCCGGATGGAACTGCACGCCGACAAAAAATGGCTTCTCTGTAAGTTCTACTGTTTCCACAAGCGAGCCATCCGGTGAGATTCCGCTTAAGGTCAATCCGGCAGAGGAGAGGATTTCTCTGTAATCGTTATTGAATTCATAGCGGTGTCTGTGACGCTCGGAAATCTCAAGTGTTCCGTAGCAACGCTCCATCGTTGTCCCCGGAGTTATGACGCAAGGATAAGCTCCCAGCCTGAGCGTTCCGCCTTTATCGATCAGGTCGCTCTGTCCCGGGATGAAGTCGATGACTTTATGTTCACAGAGTTCATCGAACTCACCGGAATGTGCATCTTCAATTCCTGCCACATGTCTTGTGAATTCAATCACAGCGATCTGCATGCCAAGACAGAGTCCTAAGTATGGGACATCGTGTTCTCTTGCATACTGCGCGGCAAGGATCATGCCATCGATCCCCCGCTCTCCAAAACCGCCAGGCACAAGAATACCGTCCAGACCTTTTAAGCTTTCTTCACAGTTTTCTTCTGTTATGTGTTCAGAGTCGATCCAGTGGATCTTTACATTTGCTCCGTAAAAATAACCTGCGTGGTGCAGCGCTTCCGCGACCGAAAGATAGGCATCGTGGAGCTGGACATATTTTCCGACAAGACCGATCGTAACTTCTTCCTGTGTATTGTGGATTCGTTCGACCATCTCTTTCCATTCCGAAAGGTCCGGCTCTTTTGCTTTAATTCCAAGCTCTCTGCATACAACATCTGAAAAGTTCGCTTTTTCCAGCATAAGTGGAGCTTCATAAATACTCGGAAGCGTCTGATTTTCAATGACACAGTCTTCCTTGACGTTGCAGAAAAGAGAGATCTTTTTGAAGATACTGTCTTCGAGCGGTCTGTCACAGCGCAGGACGATGATATTCGGATTGATCCCCATACCCTGAAGCTCTTTTACGGAGTGCTGGGTCGGCTTTGATTTATGCTCGTCAGATCCGCTTAAGAACGGGACAAGTGTTACATGAATAAATAAACTGTTTTCTTTTCCAACCTCCAAGGAGATCTGACGGATCGCTTCAATAAACGGCTGGCTTTCGATATCACCAATCGTTCCTCCGATCTCTGTGATCACGACATCGGCATTCGTTTTCTTTCCGACGCGGTAAATAAATTCTTTGATCTCATTCGTGATATGAGGAATGACCTGTACGGTGGAACCTAAGTATTCTCCACGGCGTTCTTTATTTAATACGTTCCAGTAAACTTTTCCGGTTGTCAGATTGGAATATTTGTTCAGATCTTCGTCGATAAAGCGTTCATAATGTCCCAGGTCCAGATCTGTTTCCGCCCCATCTTCCGTGACATAGACTTCGCCATGCTGATAAGGGCTCATGGTTCCCGGATCTACGTTGATATACGGATCCAGCTTCTGCGCGGCAACTTTCAGCCCCCTGGTCTTTAACAGACGTCCTAACGACGCTGCGGTAATTCCTTTTCCGAGTCCCGATACAACACCGCCGGTAACAAAGATATATTTGGTCATGATCTCGCCTCCTGTTTTTTTCAGCAGATTGTTCTCCAATCCGAAAGCTCTTTTTATACATAAAAAAGGGGTCTTCAACAGTTTCCTGTTAAAGACCCCTTTGCCTTAACAAAGAGTCATTTTAAACCCGGTTTTTCTATCCGTCAACTGATTCGTAAAACTTCGCTTAATCTCTGAGAATGTACGCATCTCTTTCTGCTCCTACAGAAACATAAGTGATATGGCAGCCGACTGCCTGTTCTATATATTCCACATATTTTCTTGCATTTTCCGGGAGATCTTCCCACTTGCGGATGCCGGAAATATCACATCCCCATCCGTCCATATATTCGATCTTCGGCTGCGCTTTTCCAAGCAATGCAGGGAACGGGAATTGGTCTGTTTCTTCTCCGTCAATGATATATTTGGTGCATACCGGAATCTTGTCCATGTAGCTCATAACATCCATTTTGGTTAGTGCAAGATCCGTTGCTCCCTGTACGTCAACACCGTATCTGGTTGCAACAATGTCAAGCGGACCTACGCGTCTCGGTCTTCCGGTCTTAGCTCCGAATTCATGTCCTTCTTCACGCAGTTTATCTGCCTCTTCGCCAAACCACTCACAGACAAACGGGCCTTCGCCGACACAGGTGGAGTAGGCTTTCACAACGCCAACGACTTTGTCGATCTTTGCAGAAGACAGTCCACTTCCGACCGGAGCAAATGCGGCAATCGCATTGGAGGAAGTCGTATAAGGATAGATGCCGTAATCCAGATCTCTTAATGCGCCGAGCTGTGCCTCAAATAAAATGCTCTTTCCGTTTTTTAAAGCATCTTCCAGGAAGTCTTTGGTGCTGCAAACATACGGTTTTAATTTATCTGCATAATCATCGATCCAGTCAAGAAGTTCTGTTTCGGAATACTGTTTTGCACCATAGACTTTATCAAGGATCAGGTTTTTCCATTCCCGGATGCCGGCTAAATGTTCTCTTACATATTCCGGATAAAAGAGTTCTCCGAGCATGATCGTTTTTTTCTGGTATTTATCGGAATAGAAAGGAGCAATGCCCTGTTTGGTGGAACCGTATTTTTTATCTGCAAGACGGGCTTCTTCCAGGCTGTCTAAATCTCTGTGCCACGGAAGCAGTACGGATGCGCGGTCGCTGATCTTAAAGTTTTCCGGGGTAATGGAGATTCCCTTTGCTTTCACTTCTTCCATTTCTTTCCACAGATTTTCCGGATCTAATGCAACGCCATTTCCAATGACGCTGACAACTCCGTCGCGGAAAATTCCGGATGGAAGCAGATGGAGCGCAAACTTTCCATATTCATTCACGATCGTATGTCCGGCGTTTCCGCCGCCCTGGTAACGGACAACGATGTCATATTCTTCTGTCAGAAGGTCAACCATACGACCTTTTCCTTCGTCTCCCCAGTTGATACCTACAATTGCGCAGCAAGGCATATTTTTTTCCTCCTATTTTCAAGTACAAAAGGCAACGGTGCCTGTCTTTTCGTTGACCCCATTGCCTTTTCCTCACATATTATCGTCCCATTTCTTGCTTTTGTCAATGTAAAGTGATAAAGTAATCACGTGAAAGGCAAAGGCGTCTTTGAACATTGTGTTCAAGGACGTTTTTTTTATTAATCAGGGAGGCGATATACATGAAATTTACAAAGATGCACGGTCTTGGAAACGATTATCTTTATGTCTATGGGGAAGTCCCGGAAGATATTGGGGAACTCTCCATAAAACTTTCCGACAGGCATTTCGGTGCTGGCTCCGATGGCATGATCTATATCTGCCCATCCGAAACCGCTGATTTTAAAATGCGTATATTCAACGCGGACGGAAGCGAAGCGATGATGTGCGGAAACGGGATCCGTTGTGTCGGGAAGTATGTATTCGATAAAGGCTATACGGATAAAACAGAGCTTGCGATTGAAACACTGTCAGGCATGAAGCACCTGACGCTTCATATCGAAGAGGGGTCCGTGAAGACAGTGACAGTAGATATGGGAGTTACGGTTGCGTCCAATGATCTTGTTCTTCCTGACCTCTCCCGGGAATATGATCACGCAGAGTTTGTGTTTGAAGATGTGATCTGCACGCCGGTCTCCGTCGGAAATCCCCATGCCGTCTTTTTTGTTCACGAAGCAGGATCCATCCGCCTGGGTGAGATCGGACCGAAAGTGGAACATCACGAAGAGTTTCCGGGAGGGATCAATGCGGAATTTGTTCAACTCACCGGACCGAACCAGCTCCGGATGAGAGTCTGGGAGAGGGGAAGCGGCATTACGATGGCCTGCGGGACCGGAGCCTGCGCCAGCGCAGCGGCAGCTGCCCGAAAGGGCTTCTGCGAATATGATACGCCGATCCTTGTTGAACTGGATGGAGGCGTGCTGTCGATCACTGTTTCAAAGAACGGAGGCGTGCTTATGACGGGACCTGCGGAATTTGTATATGAAGCAGAGTATCCGGTGCCATGCAAAAAGTGAAGGGGATTTGAATAAAAAAGAAAAAACAGAAATAAAGGAGAAACAAAATGTTACAGCCAAACATGCATTATGCAGACCTCAAAGAGTCCTATCTTTTTTACAATATTGCGCAGAAGACCAGTGCTTACACAGAGGAAAATCCGGACAAGCATTTGTATAGGATGGGAATCGGTGATGTATCGCTGCCGCTTTGTAAAGCGGTCATTCATGCTCTTTATACTGCGGTAGACGATCAGGCAAAGCAGGATAGCTTCCACGGCTATATGCCGGAGTGTGGAGATCCGAATCTTCGCGAAACGATCGCAGCTTATTATGGAAAACGAGGAGTGAAATTGGATTCGGAAGAAGTATTTGTATCCAGCGGGGCTAGTGACGAGCTGGGTGATATTCTGGATCTGTTTGCAGCCTCCAATACAACGCTTGTGATCGAACCGGCCTATCCGGCATATGTGGATGCGAATGTGATGACCGGAAGAAAGATCCTGCATCTTCCCTCAGGAAAGGACAACGGATTTCTTCCGCTGCCGGAAGAAGGAATGGAGGCGGATCTTCTTTATATCTGTTCTCCGAATAATCCGACCGGTGCTGTGTTCTCAAAAGCGCAGCTAAAGGAATGGGTGGACTTTGCAAATAAAAGGGGAGCCGTGATCTTATTTGATGCGGCGTATGAGGCATTCATTGAGGATCCGGATCTGCCGCATAGTATCTTTGAAATCGAAGGTGCAAGGACCTGTGCCATTGAGATCTGCTCGCTGTCTAAAACTGCAGGCTTTACGGGAACGAGAATGGGATACACCGTTATTCCGAAGGACCTGGAACGGGCAGGGATGAATCTGAATGCCATGTGGGTAAGAAACCGGACGACAAGGACCAATGGGGTTTCCTACATTCTGCAAAAGGGCGGAGCAGCGATCTTTACAGACGAAGGACAGGAACAGATCCATGCGAATATCCAGATCTATAAAAACAATGCAAAGGTGCTGATGGAAGCGTTGGATGAGTGCGGGATCTGGTACTGCGGTGGAAAGAATGCGCCATATATCTGGATGAAGTGCCCGGAAGGCTTTGGAAGCTGGGAGTTTTTTGATCATCTGCTTCACGAGATCCAGGTAATCGGAACACCCGGAGAAGGCTTCGGTGCCTGCGGAGAGGGCTATTTCCGCTTTTCTACGTTTGGCGATCCGGAGGATACAAAAGTCGCGGCAGAGAGAATTAAGAAATTACTTTTGAAATAAATTTTTGAAATAAAAAAGGGTTTTAAAAAGGGAGCAGCCAGCAAAGGGGTTTTTGTGTACGCTGCTCCCTTTTTTATAGACACGGCACATGCAGAAAAGCCGTTGTCTTCTTTTCATTCATTACTCCACATCCTGCAGAGCGTCATAGCCTTCTTCTCCGGTACGGACCTTTACAACGTTCTCTACGTCATAAACAAAGATCTTACCATCACCGATGTGACCGGTATAAAGAACCTGTTTTGCGGTCTCAATTACACTGCGGACCGGGACTTTGCTGACGACGATATCAACCTGTACTTTCGGCAGCAGGTTGCTTTCCACCGGTACACCACGATAGTATTCCGGGGTTCCTTTCTGGAGCCCGAAACCTAAAACATGGGAAACAGTCATTCCTGTAATACCGATGTTCATCATTGCTTCTTTTAATGATTCCAGACGGGATTCCTTGCAGATGATCTCGACTTTGGTGAACTTCGGGACGCCCTCGTCGAAAGCCGGAACTTTTTTGACAGGAACCGCTTCGGCTACAGGAATATCGCCTGAGACAATGACCGGCGGCTGTCCGCCTTCTTCTACGTATTCCGGTGTCATGGAGAATCCGGCATAAGCCGACGGAAGACCATGCTCCGTACTGTCGAGGCCCAGCGTTTCTTCTTCTCTTGTAACCCTGAGTCCGAAGATCTTTTTGATCACAAGAAAGGCAACGGTGATAAAGACTGCTGTCCAGCAGGCAACAGAGGCGACACCTAAGAGCTGAAGTCCGAGAAGTTTGAATCCGCCGCCGTAAAACAGACCACTGATCACATTGCCCGAAGAATCTGCGAGTGAATAGCCCGGAGCGGAAGTTGTTGCAAACAGTCCAACCGCGATCGTTCCCCAGATACCATTCAGACAGTGTACGGCAACTGCACCGACCGGATCGTCAATATGCAGTTTGTAATCCAAAAGCCAGACGCCGAATACGACAAGCAGCCCGGATACCAGTCCGATGATCACAGCGCCTAATGCATCTGTAACATCACAGCCGGCTGTGATCGCAACCAAACCCGCGAGTGACGCGTTAAGACACATGGAAACATCAGGCTTGCCGTACTTGATCCAGGTAAAAATCATGCAGGCTACTGTGGCAACTGCGGGTGATATTGTTGTGGTAAGGAAAATCGATCCTAACTGTTCGACGGAGGTTGCTGCAGCGCCGTTGAAACCATACCAGCCAAGCCAGAGAATAAAAACGCCAAGTGCGCCGAGCGCAATGTTATGTCCCGGAAAGGCGTTGACCTTAATGATCTTTCCTCCGGAGTCTTTTTTGAATTTACCAATGCGGGGGCCTAAGATCTTTGCACCGATCAATGCGGAAATTCCGCCAACCATATGGATCGCACAGGAACCTGCAAAGTCATGGAAGCCAAGAGTAGAAAGCCAGCCACCTCCCCAGATCCAGTGAGCTTCGATTGGATAGATCAGCGCGGAGATCACAGCGGAGTAGACACAGTAGGAAAGAAATTTGGTTCTTTCTGCCATGGCTCCGGAAACGATCGTTGCTGTTGTTGCACAGAAGACCAGGTTAAAAACAAAGCTTGAAAAATCGAAATTTGCATAAGCAGTAAAAAGGTCAAACCCGGGTTTTCCGATAAAGCCGATCAAGTCTTCTCCCATCAAAAGGCCAAAGCCGATCAGGACGAAAACGACAGTTCCAATGCAGAAGTCCATCAGGTTTTTCATGATGATATTTCCGGTATTCTTTGCCCGGGTAAAACCTGCCTCGACCATTGCAAAGCCTGCCTGCATCCAGAACACCAGTGCTGCTCCGATCAAAAACCAGACGCCGAACACTTCGCTCCCTACAAGGTCCGATACGAGTGTCGTAATTTCTGTAGACATAATAAAATCGCCTCCTTAAGACATGCTGTCCCATTATTTGGGCATAATGAAAGGCGCCTTTGGAAATTTCCAAAGACGCCCTTGCCTCTATGTTTGCGAATCTTACAGCAAGATTTTTTTGATGTCAAGTTTTTCTTCCTGTAAAATTTTCAGCAAAAGATAAATTTGGTTAAAAAGACGAAAAGAAGAAATCTGCGAAAAGTTTTGTTGTGAAAAATGATTGCAGAATTCATCTTGACATGGATCAGCGTATGGGTTTAGAATTTCTGCAAATGAGCAAAGGCGTTCATTTCGTCGCAGAAAGACTGCGACGGAATGGGCGCTTTTTTTGTTTACAAAATTAACAGCAAAGGGGAATCCAAATGAAAAAAGAAGGACAGGTCCGAATTCCATCCGGCTGTGCAATTGCAGCAGTGATCTCCACGGAAGGAAACAATATTTCCGGAGAACTTATTACAGAAGCAATGAGGCCGATGCATGACCGCTCCAATGGTCTTGGAGGCGGTTTTGCAGGATATGGAATCTATCCGGACTACAAAGATTTCTATGCGCTTCACATGTTCTTTGATGAAAGGTCAACTCGAAAAGACTGCGAAGCATTCTTAAAAGAACGGTTTGAGATCGTTCATTCCGAGGTCATGCCGACCAGAAAAACCCCGGCGATCATTGATGAGCCGATCATCTGGCGTTATTTTGTTGCACCTTTGAAATCCAAGGTAGCGGCCATGCAGGTAGAGGAAGAAGAATATGTTGTGCGTGCCGTTACCAGGATCAATACGGAAATGAACGGCGCTTATGTGTTCTCAAGCGGCAAAAACATGGGAACCTTTAAGGCGGTTGGCTTTCCGGAAGATGTCGGCGTTTTTTACCGTTTAGATGAATATGAGGGATATTCCTGGACGGCTCATGGCAGATATCCGACGAACACCCCGGGCTGGTGGGGCGGAGCACATCCGTTTACGCTGCTTGATTTTTCTATTGTACATAATGGCGAGATCTCTTCTTATGACGCGAACCGCCGTTATATCGAAATGTTTGGATACAAATGCAATCTTCAGACGGATACGGAAGTGATTACTTATATCCTTGATTATCTGATCCGTGTGCAGCATCTGACACTCGAAGAAGCGGCGAGCGTCATTGC
>CAMODY010000058.1 GCA_946611595.1 uncultured Clostridia bacterium
AAAGGTTCTGCTTAGTGCTGCTTCGTTCCCGACCTGACACGGTTCACAGATTTCCGTTGCATTGGACCCGGGCAGATGCCAGTCTGCCGCGTCCACAGACAAACGCCATTATAAAGTAAGGAAAATTTTCCGTCAAGCAATATCGTGCGTTGCTATTAGGCGGTTCTTATGGTATCATTTCCAATGATACTTTTTTAATGTGGCTAATTATGTTTAGAATTTGGTTTAGGAGTAGAATGCATGTCATACGTGGCTCTTTACAGAAAATTCAGACCCCGTACTTTTGACCAGGTAAAGGGGCAGGATCATATCGTTCGTACTCTGAAAAATCAGATCAAAAATCAGCGGATCGGACATGCGTATTTATTCACCGGAACGCGTGGTACAGGAAAGACTTCTGTAGCAAAAATACTTGCAAAAACGGTCAACTGCCTGAACCCGCAAGACGGAGAACCATGCGATCAATGTGAAAACTGCCTGGCTGCAAACCAGGGCAATTTCATGGATATCGTGGAGATCGACGCGGCGTCCAATACCGGTGTGGAAGATATCCGAAGAGTAATCGAAGAGATCCAGTACACTCCGGCCCGCGGAAAATATAAAGTCTACATTATCGACGAAGTACATATGCTGAGCGTTAACGCGTTCAACGCATTTTTAAAGACCTTGGAAGAACCGCCGGAATATGTTGTATTTATTCTGGCTACGACGGAGCCTCATAAGCTTCCGCAGACGATCCTTTCAAGGTGCCAGCGTTATGATTTCAAGAGGATCGATCTTGATACGATCGCAGGAAACTTAAATGACCTTTTGAAAGCAGAAGGCATCGAGGCGGAAGAGAAAGCAGTCCGTTATATTGCCAGAGCAGGTGATGGCTCCATGAGAGATGCCTTAAGCCTGATGGACCGCTGCGTTGCTTTCAGCCTCGGAGAGAAGATCACTTACGAAAATGTTCTTTCTATATTGGGAACAGTCGACATGGAAGACTTTTCCGCTCTTTACAGAGCGATCAGCAGTTTTAACATTGTTGATGCACTGAAAGTAATTGAAAGAACGGTTGATTCCGGAAGAGACCTCACGCCGTTTATCAGCGATTTCATTATGTATCTTAGAAACCTGCTGATCTTAAGCGTAGGCGGAAAAAGTGCAACAGAGCTTTTAGGTCTTTCGGAAGAGAACATCCGTCTCTTAAATGAAGATGTAAAGACGGCAGATAGTGAAGTGCTGATGCGCTATATCCGCATCCTTTCTGAGCTTTTAAACCAGATCCGTTTTTCCGCTTCCAAGCAGATCTTAACGGAAGTGGCATTGATCAAGCTTGCAAGGCCGCAGATGGAAACAGGCATGGATGCACTTTTAGACCGTATCCGTTTCTTAGAAGAAAACGGTGTGCAGCAAAAAGCTGCAGCGCCGGCTGCAAAGCCTGAGGCTAAGGCATACAGAAACCCGGACATCATCGACATAGCACAAGATGATTATGAATATGAAGAACCAGTCTCTTTTGACGTTCCGGGATTTTATGACGCTCCGATCGAAGGGCCGAATGAAACAGAACCAAAAGAAGAGATAGAAGAAGAGGAAGCGCCTCTTCCGGGACAGCAGTCATTCAACCCAAATCAGAATGGCGGAAATGCGTTAAGCGTTCTCGGCAGATGGCCTGAGATCTTAGAAGCCTGTGATGACAGGAGGATCAAAACCTTCCTTTCAAAAGCACAGACAGGATGCGAAGGAGATTCTTTTGTAATCTACGTATCCGGAGATATTGCATATAAACAGTTAAAAGATCCGGCGGTCATGGAAAACCTCAAAAAGCTGATCGCAGATGTGAGTGGTATCCAGGTAAGTCTGGATGTGCGTCATGAAAGCGCAAAACCGGAGATCCCGGATCAACAGGATTTAAGTTCCTTATTTAAAAATATAAACATGAACATAGAAATGGAGGAAATGTAATTGGGTAAAGGACGTGGAGGCTTCGGCGGCTTCGGCGGCGGAATGCCGAATATGAAACAGATACAGCAGCTTCAGAAACAGGCAATGAAGATGCAAAAGGAAATGGAAGAAGCAACAGCAGCTCTTGAAGAAGAGACTGTTTCTGCTGCAGCAGGCGGCGGAGTTGTAGAAGTTACCGTTTCCGGTAAGAAAGAGATTACAGCTATCAAGATCGATCCGGAAGCTGTTGACCCGGATGATGTTGAAATGCTTGAAGATCTGATCATGGCAGCAGCAAATGAAGCCCTTCGGAAAATGGAAGAATTATCCAATTCCAAAATGGCAGAGATCACAGGCGGAGCAGGGGGCTTAGGTGGACTATTTTAGTGATCACATTTCAAAGCTGATAGGAGAGCTTTCAAAGCTTCCGGGCATTGGACCGAAATCGGCAGGACGTTTAGCCTTTCATATTATCGATATGCCGGAAGCGGAAGTGGAAGAACTTTCCAAAGCTTTGATCGATGCAAAAAAGAACATCAGATACTGCAAAAGCTGTTATACGATCACAGATGATGAAGAGTGTCCGATCTGCAAGAGCTCAAAAAGAGACCATAGCGTGATCATGGTCGTGGAAAATACGAGAGATCTTGCTGCATATGAAAAGACCGGAAAGTACAACGGAGTTTATCATGTACTTCATGGCGCAATCTCCCCGATGCTGGGGATCGGACCTTCGGATATAAAACTCAAAGAACTTGTAGAGAGACTGAAAGGTGATATCAAGGAAGTTATAGTAGCTACTAATTCCAGCCTGGAGGGGGAGACGACGGCAATGTACATTAGTAAGCTGATCAAACCGGCAGGGATTAAAGTGAGCCGTATTGCCAGCGGCGTACCGGTAGGCGGAGACTTAGAGTGTATTGACGAAGTTACGCTTCTTCGTGCACTTGAAGGCAGAGTGGAGATTTAAAAATGGATAAACAAGAGTATCGGGAAATTGTAGGTGACATTCGAAGAGCATACGACCGCAAAGAGTATGACAAAGTTTTAATGTATGCAGAAGAACTGGACATGAGACGTGTCTCTGACAGTCGCGTTCTGGAAATGATCTCTGATTCTCATATGGCAATGGGAGATTTGGCAACAGCACGTGAACTGCTTCTGAAAGCATATGAAAAAACACCGATGGGAAGAAAGATCGCATATAAACTGAGCGAACTTTCAATTAAGCTCGGAGACCTCGATGGAGCGGTTGACTTCTATGAGGACTTCTGCAAAATGGCACCTCATGACAACGACAGATTTCTTTTGAAATACAAGATCGGAAAAGCCGGCGGCGTCGGAAAGAAAGATCTTGCAAAAGTGCTTGCAGCTTATTGCTCACGAGAGGTCGATGAAAAGTGGATGGCAGAGCTTGCGTCCCTTTACGACGAGCTTGGAGAAAAAGATAAATGTAACGAAATCTGCGACGATATCATTCTCTGGTATGCGGATGGCGAGTATGTTCAGAAGGCCCTTGAAATGAAAGGACGCAACGGAGAACTTACCGCTTCCCAACAGGGTAAGCTTGAAAAAATGCAGGCAGCAGCGAAAGAGGCAGCAGCTAAGAAGCCGGAAGATGATCTTCCGGAAATGGAGATCGTTAATGAAGAGCGTGAGTTCCGTCCGGGAACGATCGAATCAGACGATGCTCTTACAGAGGATGATCTGGACTCTATCCTTGAAGAGTTTATTACGATCGAAGATGCAACCGCACCACCTGAACCTGTAAAAGCAGAAGATATGGCGGAAATATCTTATGTAAAGATCGATGAGCCGGAGACAGAAGTTATTCCGGTAGAAGAGATCCGTGTGGCTGCCGAAGAAGAAGGAAATGCGGCGGAAGAAATTCAGAGCGCAAAGGCAGAAGCAAAGAAAGCGGCAGCAATCGAGGCGGTTACGATCACCCCGATGCTTGATACTCCGGAGGTGAAAGAGGAAGTTATGGAAACACCTGCAGAGATTCAAAATGAACCAATTATTGAAGACATTGAACTTAAGACTGCACCGGTCCATGCAGAAGTCAGAGAACATATTGCTGAAAACATGGATCATCCGGAGCCGGTTGATGTTCCAGATATCTTAGCAGCTCCGGTAGAGCAGCCTGTAGAAGAGCCGGCAGAAGAGCCTGTGGCAGAGGAGCCTGTCTTTAAAAAGACGACTCCGAGCGGCAGACCATTCTCTAATATTGAAGCAATGCAGTCTGCAAGAACCGCGCCTCCGAAAGATGAGGCAAACTTCTGGAAGATGCCGGATGAACTGACGATCGATGAGGAGCAGGTAGACCCGCAGTTTACCGAGCCTATTTATGGTTCTCACAGATGGTTTGAAGAAAAACCGGAACCGGATCCTGATTTTGAAGAACCTGTATTCGGATCCCATAGATTTGTTCCGCAGCCGGAACCGGTAGAAGAGGAAGAAACCCTCGCAGATGTAGTGATCGAGCAGGTTGAGCCGGAGCCGATCGTGATCGAGCCGGCAGAAGAAGATAATACACTTCCGGAACATTTCTCTACGATTCGCACAACCTCCTCCGGCGCAGAGCTTTTAGGTATGTACGCAGCTGCAAAATCTGCCGGAAGCGGAGACAATCTTTCCGCACAGGCTGCGTTTGTCAGAAAACCAGAACTTGGCGGAAGAAAGACTCTTCCTCCGGAAATGTTTGCAGATCCGACGACAGAGCCGGAATACTATGAAGGTCCTGCATACTTTGAAGAAGCAGAGTCCGGATATGAGCCGGAACCAGAACCGGAACCGATGATCCAGGATCCTGCCTTTGTTACAGAGGCAATTCCGAAGATCCTTTCTGTACCGGAAGAAGCATTTGCTGAAGAAGAGCCGGCAGCAGAGTTTGAAGATCTTAAAGCTGCACCGGAATTTGATATGATGCCTGGCGAGATGAGCGAGGCAGAACAGGCAATCAGCGAGTTCGATCAGGAGCCTGAGACAGAATTTATTCCGGCAGCGGAAGTTAAGGAAATCCTGAAAGAAGATGAAATCGCAGATTTCGATATCGATGACGCCGGATCTAAACTGATGGATGAACTCTTTGCAGAAGATCCGATCGAAGAAAATAAAGCTCAGGAATCAGAAGTCGTATTCCTTCAGGATGTAACGGAAGAGCCGAAAGAAGAGACATCCTTTGAGGATGCGATTGAAGAGGCAGCAGGAGAGCTTGCACTTGAGGATACAGAAGAAGAGGCAGCTGAAGAACCAGTCGAAGAAGCAATCCCGAACCTTGCAGCACATGTTGCAGAAGTTATGGAAGAAGAGGAAGAGGACAGACCGAGTCCGTTTATGTTCAGCGTCATGCCTCACGAATCCATTGAGGAAAAAGCTCCGGAGATTATTAAGGCTCAGGAGCCGGAGATCGTTGAAGAAGCAGCTGAAGAGGCGATCCCTGAGATTGATCCTGAGTTAGAAGCTGCACTCGATGAAGAACTCGAAGCCTTTGAAAAAGATCTGCTTGATTTTGATGAGGCAGAGGTTGAAGAAGAACCGCACGAGTTTGAGAAAGCAGTAGAAGAACTTGAACTGGTTAACTATCCGGAGGCAATGCAAAGAGAAGAGCCGGAAAACTATGTTGAGGTTTTAAAACCAATTGCAGATACCGGCCTGATCGAGGATATGTTCGAGGAAGAACATAAAGAAAAGGCTCCGGAAGAGGACGCTTTAGAAGAAGAGCCTGTAGCTGAAGAAACGGAAGAAGTTTTGGAAGCTCCGCAGGAGATTATTGCGGAAGAAACAATCGAAGAAGTTATAGAAGAGCCGGAAGAAGTGGAACCGGAAGCAGAACCGTCTGTCTTTATCCCGTTGAATCAGCTTGCAGAGGAAAGAGGCAAGGTGATCACTCCGGTAACAGAAAAGAGTATTGCGGCTGCTGAAATCGATGCGGAGGCAGAAGCTGTTTCTGCAGAATTAGAAGCGGAAGTATTTGAAGAAGAGCCGGCATTTGAAGAAGAAGCAGGCGAAGATGAAAGCGAATTTGCAGGCGCTGTTCAGGATTTTGCCTTAGGACATAAAGAAGAAACAGATTGGAATGCTGAGTATGCTGCATCTGCACTTCAGGTTGATGAGGCTCCAATCGAGGAGATCACCACACCGATCCCGAAAGAAGAAGTTGAGGGCATTTTAGAAGAGGCGGAAGCAGAACCGATCGCAGAAGCAGAACCAATCGTGGAGGCAGAACCGATCGCGGAAGCAGAGCCGGAAGAAGAACTGAGCGACTTTGAAAAGGCAATGCGCGCGTTCGAGGCAAGCAACAATGCCGTTCCTGAAGAGGAGTTCACACCGGATGAACTTGATGAAGCAATGGAAGAGTTTATCGATGAAGGTGTAGAACCTTGGGCAGAGCCTGAGTTTGGTATGCCGGATTTCGAAGATTCCGAATTTGCAAAACCGGCATATTTAGGAAATGATTTTGATACTAGTGAAGAATATCATGCTGAAGCTGTAATGGAAGAGGCTGAAGCGAAAGAGGAAGAAGAACTCAGTGGTTTCGAAAAAGCGCTTGCGGCATTCGAAAGAGAGCAGCAGGAAGCAAAGATCGTGCCGCATCTTGAGGAGCCTGAGCTTGAGGCTGTTCCGGAGGCAGAACCATTTGCAACGGAGCCGGTTATTGAAGAGCCGACCCCACAGGTTCAGGAAGCAGCTCCAGCGCCGGTATTTGATGCGCCGAAGGTGGCAGCACCGATTCCGACCGCTTCCAAGGCAGCATATGAACTTCCTGATGATTTAAGAGAAGAGCTTTCCGAGTTCCTCTTGATCGACGGAATGGAAAGCAGAATCTGCAACACGATTGGCAGTATCATTGAAAGAAAACGCAAAGGCGATCCGACCGGTGGACATATGATCATCACCGGCGATGCTAAGAGCGGAAAAACCTATCTGACGATCTCTATCATCAAGGCAGTCGGAAAAGAAATTGGAAGTTCCACCGGACGTGTAGCGAAAGTAAAAGCTGACGCTTTGAACGGAAAGGATATGAACAAGGTATTCGGAAAGGTTGCAGGAAGCGATCTGATCATTGAAAATGCCGGATATCTGAATGATGAAACAGTTAAGAAACTGATCGAAGCAATGAAGACTTCAGGAACATCATCAATGGTCGTTTTAGAAGGCAACGAACTTGGTATTGATAACATTCTGACCAAGCATCCGGAACTTTCCGGTGTCTTCCATACAAGACTGAACCTTAATGAGCTTTCCCTTTCCCAGTGGGCTGATCTTGCCTGCGACTATGCAAAGAGCAAAGGCTACAAAGTAGGCGATATGGCACTCCTTGCGCTTCATGCTAAGATCGATGAAATGAATCTGCCGACAACAAGACTGGTTGTGGAAGATGTTCAGGGAATCATCGACAAGGCAATTGAGAAAGCAAAGAAACGTTCTTCCGGACGTCTCTTCGGCGGAAAGAAGAATAAAGGCAATTCAAAAGAACTTGATGAGACAGACTTCATGTAAAGAAAAGGATATCGGTAAATGAATATAACTGAACTTAAAAAAACAGCAAATAATATCAGGAAAGGCATTATTGAAGAGGTGCATGCAGCAGCCTCCGGTCACCCGGGCGGGTCTCTTTCTTCGGCCGATATTCTGACGTATCTCTATTTTGAGGAGATGCAGAATATTGACCCGAAAGATCCGAAAAATCCGGACAGAGACCGTTTCGTCCTTTCGAAAGGACATGCCGCTCCGGTGCTTTATGCGACACTTGCGGAAAAAGGATTTATTCCTAAGGAAGAGCTTGTGACACTTAGAAAGATCGGCTCCCGCCTTCAGGGTCATCCGGATATGAATCTGGTGCCGGGCGTTGATATGTCGACGGGTTCTTTGGGACAGGGACTTTCCACCGCTGTCGGAATGGCACTTGCTGCAAAGCTTGACAAGAAAGACTATCGCGTCTATTCCCTTTTAGGAGATGGTGAGATCCAGGAAGGACAGATCTGGGAAGCCTGCATGTTCGCAGGATACAGAAAACTGGATAATCTGGTAGTGATTCTGGATAACAATGGCCTGCAGATCGATGGAGAAATCAAAAAAGTCTGCTCCCCATATCCGCTGGATGAGAAATTCCTTTCTTTTAATTTCCACGTGATCCATGCAGACGCACACGACTTTGATTCTCTTAAGGCAGCCTTTGATGAGGCGAAAGAGACGAAGGGAATGCCGACCGCGATCATCGCAAAGAGCGTAAAAGGAAAAGGAGTTTCCTTTATGGAGAATGAGGTCGGCTGGCATGGCAAAGGCCCGAATGATGAAGAGTATAAGGCAGCAATGGCAGACCTGGAAAGGATTGAAACAGAATTATGTCAATAATCAAAGATTTTGCAGATACAAAGAAAATAGCAACGAGAGAAAGCTACGGCCAGGCACTTGCTGAACTTGGAAAGGAACATCCGGATCTCATCGTTATGGATGCAGATCTTGCAGGAAGCACAAAGACTTCCACCTTCCGGAAAGAATTTCCGGATCGTCACATCAACTGCGGTATTGCTGAGGCAAACATGATGTGCATTGCAGCAGGACTTGCATCTTGCGGTAAAACTGTTTTCGCATCCTCCTTTGCAATGTTTGCAACTGGAAGAGCTTTTGAACAGATCCGCAATACGATCGCGCACACAAAAGTGAACGTAAAAGTGGCAGCTTCCCATGCAGGAATCTCCGTTGGAGAAGATGGTGCAACACATCAGTGCTGTGAAGATATCTCTTTAATGAGAAGTATTCCGAATATGGTCGTGATCAATCCGTGTGATGACACAGAGGCAAAGGCAGCGGTTAAAGCAGCCTATGAATATGAGGGACCTGTCTATATAAGACTTGGCCGCCTTGCTGTTCCGGTTCTTTTAGATGAAAATGAATACAAGTTTGAGATCGGAAAAGGCGTAGTATTAAAAGAAGGAAGCGATGTTACGATCTTTGCGACAGGACTTGAAGTGTATGAAGCTTTGCTGGCTGCTCAGAAACTGGAAGCAGACGGCATCAGCGCGGAAGTGATCAATATCCATACGATCAAACCGATCGATGAAGAGCTGGTTGTGAAGTCCCTTAGCAAGACGAAAAAGGGCGTTACTGTAGAAGAGCATTCTGTGATCGGCGGCCTTTTCAGTGCGGTATCAGAAGTGACTGCAAAGAAACTTCCGACAAAACTGATGGCGATCGGTGTTGAAGATCAGTTCGGACATTCCGGTCCGGCAAAAGAGCTGATCAAAGAATTCGGTCTTGATGCTGACAGCATCTACGAAAAAGTTAAAAACTTTGTAAATGAATAATTGAAAAAACACATAAGAAAAAGGAGCTTTTCAAAAGCTCCTTTTTTATATGCTGAATTTGTATCAAACTTATTTTCCTGAAATTTGTTTTTGTTCGTTCTTAAGTTCTATTAATAATCTGATGTAAGCTGACATGTAGACAATGAACGCTAAAATCATAAATGCAGCGGAAACAGCGATCATGATCTTAACAATACGATCCGGGATTTTCGGGATCGCGATCAGTGCGAGCATAACCGCGTATAAGACAACGGTACAAAGCTTTCCGGCCCAGTTCGCGCCTTCAATATGTTTTCCGTGCTTGAATAAGTAACTTGAAAATGCCAGCGAAACTAATTCTTTTACTGCATAAATTGCAAAGAGAATCCAGATCAGGCGGTAGCGGACAACGACACAGAAAATCATTGCAAACTGCATTGCCTTATCTGCGATCGGATCAATGATCTTTCCAAGATCTGTGATCATGTTGTATTTTCTTGCGATGATTCCGTCAACGATATCTGTTAAGGCAGAGATCGCAACGATTGCGATCGCCCAGATGTGTCCGCTTAAGGATCGAGAATTTGTATAAACAAGAACAAAGACCGGAACCAAAAGGATCCTGATGTAAGTTAAAATATTCGGAATAGTAAAAATGTCTTTTTTTCTAAATTGCATTATGTGCTCCAATCGTGTTCAAAGAACATTCCAAAGTATATTTCAAGGTGGCTGAAAAGTCAACCATACAGAGTGTCAAAAACGCCGAAAAGCCTTGACAATTAAGGATTTTTAAAGTATAAATAATTTGACTTTTCGCGTGTATACGAAAAGAAAGTATTTTATTTAGAGGAGGATACACAATGAATAAGGTTGAATTAGTCGAAGCTATGGCTAA
>CAMODY010000059.1 GCA_946611595.1 uncultured Clostridia bacterium
AGATGAAGTTCCGGTGGCAGAAGAAACTGCTACAGAAACTCCCGTGGTAGAACCTGTAACAGAACAGCCGACGGTACCGGAGAAAACAGAGCCTGTTGTAACAGAACCGGTGGTCGAGACGCCAGTAGACACGCCGGCAACTGGCGATAACACGGAAGTAGTTCCGACCGAGCCGGAAGTTACTGATGGAAAAGAAGATGCAAAAACAACAGAAGGTGTTGAAGGTACAGAAGTCTCTGGCGATGCTGCAATTAACGACATTAAAATTGCCAACGCACCGCTTTTGTCCAATGCAGAGCCGACCGCGAATGAGGAAGAGCCAACAGTAAAGGCTTTTGAGCCGGAAGCACTGTTTGATAATAGTACAACGGTCCCAGCTGGTACCTATACAGCAGCGGATGAGGGCGTAACCTTTACACCGCCGACATCCAGTAAGGTGACATATACAATCGAAAAGGTTGATGTGAAGGATGGAAAAGCAACCGCAGTCATGACGACATCCAGCGACACGCAGAGTCATGTCTATGTAGGCGCAAAAGATAAATCCGAACTCCCATTCAAAGAGGAAGAATTGGTGGACAGCAGAGGAATGTTGCTGACTAACATTTATAAAATTGAAAGCCAGAGGTTTGAGATTCCGGTATGCATAAATAAAGAGGGGAAAATAAAAGTCCGCTTGTCAACAAAGAACGCCTGGTCAGAATATTCATACAAGATTGAGATTGAGAAACCTGAAGCAGAAAGTTGGGAGAATCCATTTGACAATAACACAAACGTAGCAAATGGTACCTATACAGCAGCGGATGAGGGCGTAACCTTTACACCGCCGACATCCAGTAAGGTGACATATACAATCGAAAAGGTTGATGTGAAGGATGGAAAAGCAACCGCAGTCATGACGACATCCAGCGACACGCAGAGTCATGTCTATGTAGGCGCAAAAGATAAATCCGAACTCCCATTCAAAGAGGAAGAATTGGTGGACAGCAGAGGAATGTTGCTGACTAACATTTATAAAATTGAAAGCCAGAGGTTTGAGATTCCGGTATGCATAAATAAAGAGGGGAAAATAAAAGTCCGCTTGTCAACAAAGAACGCCTGGTCAGAATATTCATACAAGATTGAAATTGCAGAATCTGATGATCCAGGTGAGGTGACTGCAGCAGACTACACAGCAGTTGATGCCGCATTGGCGATAGCTGAACGGCTTGATTTGAGTAAGTATACAGATGAGAGCGTTGTTGCGTTAAAACAGGCAATAAATGCAGTAGATAGGAATAAAACGATAGAAGAGCAGAACGAAGTGGATGAAATGGCAAAAGCGATAGAAGATGCCATTGATGGGCTTGAAGAAAAGACTGCTCCCGGACAGCCGGTTCCTTTTGACAAATTGACGGATGGAACCTATACCGCAACAGTTATTCGAAGTGAAAGTTCTCAGATGTTCCCTGTTGCTGATACGTGTATTGTAAATAAAAAAGGTGATTCTTTCATTGTTACAATTAGAATGAAATCTGTAAGTAACACAAGTCAGGATATAGTCTTTTTAGGTAAGGCTTCAGATGCTCCTAATAATAAAACACTTTGGATTAACTTTGGACAAAATGAAAAAGGGGTTTATACTTTTGTTCTTCCGGGTGTTCCAATAGGCGAATGGTTCGATTTAGCCGCACACAGCAGTGCCAGAGATAGATGGTATGACCGTCAGCTGATGATTGATAAAGACAGCTTTAAAACAATGTCAGCAGATGCGGATTCTTCCAGCGATGATTCTGGCTCTGATGGAAATAAGCAGGATTCCAACTCCAAAACTCCGACCAACGACGGTAAGGCGGAAAAAGAATCTGAGCACATTGCGGATACAAGCAAAGCAACCGCAGCTGTAGATAACTCCACAGCTCTTGCGGATGGCGTATATACACCGGATAAGTTCTCCTTCTCCGGTGGTTCAGGAAGAGGCTCCTTTACTTGCACAAAGGTTACTGTAACTGATGGCAAAGCATATGCAACGTTGGTATTCAGCAGCAACAATTACCAGTATGTTAAGGCAAGCGGAAATATCTATTACTGTGATCACTCCACAGGTTTATCCACAGTTACGATTCCGGTTGCATTAAATCAGAACAACACGATTGTTGCGATGACAACAGCAATGTCAGCTGCTCATGAGGTTACTTACACAATGTTCGTCTACATCGCAGGAGCTGACGCACAGAAGGGTGGAGCACTTACAAATAACGACAAGCTCGATGAGGAAGCACCGGTGATTCCTGGTCTTGAATTCATCGATGAAGAGAAACTGGAGTATGCAGAATATTTCAAGGTTTTCAATTACGCTGATGGCATCCGTCTTCTTGAAGTTGACATGACTATGAAAGACGACAAGAAGGCAGAAGATAAAGATAAAACAGAGGGTGAGGCAACGACAGAACTGAACGAGACAACAAAGACGAACGTTGCTCTTTATGATGATGAAGAACTCCTTGCGGAAGAAGCAGAGAAGGCTGCTGATGACGAAGACGAAAAAGCTGTCAAGTCGACTGCAGACGCTCAGGCGGAACTCTACAAAGGCAACGTTATCAAATATCTTCTTGTTCCGGAAAATGTTGAGATTCCTGCAGGCCTTGAAAAAGAAGTTATTGTAATTAATCTTCCTGTAGACAGCGTTTATACCGGATCTGATGACATCAGCAAGATCTTTGAAGAGCTTAAGATTGATGATCTGATCACAAGCCAGGTCAAAGAAGATAAGGATAACGAAGACATTCTTGCAGCAGGCGATTACAAAGACCTTGATCTTAAGGCACTTGTTAAGAGTAAATGTGACCTTGTTCTTCTTCCAGAAGAGAGCATCGAAGCAGAAGATGTAAAAGATGCAAAAGCCCAGAAGGAAGCGAAAGAACACTTTGAAGGCGTAGCTGAAGATCTTGCAAATCTTGATATTTCGGTATTGGTAGACCGTGCAGAATATGAAGAAACTGACGAGGCAAAAGCTGAGTGGCTTAAGGTATATGGCATTCTCTTCGGCTGTGAAAAGGAAGCAAATGAGCTCTTTAAGACAATGACAAAATAATGCATTGTTAAAAGAAATATACTAAAATACTCTATGCACCGGGAGTTTTTCTTCCGGTGCATATCGAGAATTTAAGAAACATTAAAAAGAGGAAAACTATGGAGAGAAAAATCTCGAAACCAATTGTAATTTTGATTTCTCTGATACTGGCATTAAGCCTTGTGCTTGCTGCCTGCGGAGGATCAGGTTCCGCTCAAGGTCAGGGGAGCGCTTCCGCACCTCAAGGGTCTGCAAGCTCGAATGCGGACAGTGGTGAAGAAGGAGCTTCTTCCGGCACTTTGAAGCCGGCTCCGGAAATCGCCGGACTGACATTAGAATCCACCATGGAAAAAGAATATGCCACAGAGTTTGACGTATTCTATTATTCTGATGGCTACAAGGTATTAAGCATTAGCGATGGAAGACAGTACCTCTTGGTTCCGGAAGGAAAAGAAGTTCCGGCTGAAACCGGAGATTTGTTTATCCTTCAGGCGCCTTTGGATCACACCTATCTGGCAGCAACTTCTGCAATGGCGCTGATCCTGGCAATCGATGCGGGAAACTATGTCACCCTGACGGGAACGAATGCATCCGGCTGGTTTATTCCGGAAGCGGCAGAAATGGTGAACAATGGTCAGATGGTCTATGCCGGAAAATACAGCGAGCCGGATTATGAACTTTTAATTGATAGCGGGTGCAATCTTGCGATCGAATCAACCATGATTCTGCATACTCCTAAGGTTCAGGAGATGATCGAGAAGATGGATATTCCGGTCTTCATAGACAGGGCAAGCTATGAATCTCATCCGCTCGGAAGAACAGAGTGGGTCAAGCTTTATGGTGCAATGTATGACAAAGAAGAAGCTGCAGAGACGATGTTTGCTGAGAAATCCCAGATCGTAAAAGATATGGAGAATTTCAAAAACACAGAAAAGACAGTCGCAGTTTTCAATGTCAAAACAGATGGAACTGTTCAGATCAGAAGCCCGAAAGATTATATTGCAACGATGGTTGAACTCGGCGGAGCACGTTATGCATTCCGGGATATAGCTACAAATTCCGACACAAGTTCCACGCTTAACATTTCAATGGAAGAATTCTATGCGACTGCAGTTGATGCTGATTACCTGGTTTATAATGGCACGATTGCAGAGCCGATTAAATCTATGGATGAGCTATATGCTTTGAGCGAACTCTTCAAGGATTTTAAAGCCGTCAAAGAAGGAAATGTTTGGTGCACGGGTAACAACATGTATCAGGCAACCGATATTGTTGGAGAGTTCATTCTGGATATCAATCACATGGTCACAGACGGTGATGAAAGTAGCATGACATTTATTACAAAAGTACAGTAATTAGTAACAGAATTCAACTGTGGATTCTGATATAATTGGCATAACTAAATTGACTGATTCGGCTAATCATATCCTCAAAAATATGATTAGCCGAAAGTGCGTATTTTAACGGGAGTTTTTATGAGCAAGAACAAAGGAGAACAGCCGGCAGTCGGCACTTTCCGGAACGAGAACTTCAAACGGCGGACGCGTTATACAGCAGTTTTTATCGTCCTGCTTGCTGCGCTGTTCGTGGTAATCATTCTTAACATCAACACAGGTAACGTGCACATTTCTGTTGGGCAGATCTTAAAGATCATCTTCAGTGGCGGAAACGGTGTCGGAACGGAATATAACATCATTTGGAAAATCCGTCTTCCTCGTATCCTCATGGCTGCCATTTTAGGCGGAGGACTTTCGCTTTCCGGTTTCCTGCTGCAGACCTTCTTTAACAACCCGATTGCAGGTCCGTTCGTACTTGGTATTTCTTCTGGCGCGAAGATGGTCGTTGCGCTTACGATGATCTATTTCCTGCAGCACTTTGCAGCGGTTTCCTCTTACGTATTGATTGGTGCCGCGTTCATCGGATCGATGATCGCAACCCTCTTTATTATCCTGATTTCAAGGCGGGTGCATCATATGGGAACGCTGCTTGTCGGCGGTATTATGATCGGCTATATCTGTTCTGCGGTGACAGATTTCATCGTCACTTTCGCAGAAGATTCTGATATCGTTAACCTTCGTGGATGGTCCCTTGGAAGTTTTTCCGGCATGAGTTGGGACAATGTTCAGGTGGCAGTGATCATTACCGGCATATGTTTAGTGCTGACTTTCTTAATGTCAAAACCGATCAGTGCATATCAGCTTGGCGAGGCTTATGCACAGAGCATGGGCGTTAATATCAAAACCTTCCGTGTTCTGTTGATTCTGGTATCGAGCGTTTTCTCTGCATGCGTAACCGCATTTGCAGGTCCGATCTCTTTTGTCGGTATCGCGGTTCCGTTCCTGATCAAACGTTTATTAAACACATCAAAACCGATCGTCGTTATACCTGCGACCTTCCTTGGAGGCGCGGTATTCTGTACGGTCTGCGACCTGATCGCTAGAATGGCATTCGCACCGTTAGAGCTGAATATCAGTACGGTCACATCCATCTTTGGTGCGCCGGTCGTAATCTTTATGATGTTGCAGAAGAAGAGGGGGAATTAAACATGGCTGATTACTATTTTCACATGAATAATATGACAGTCGGCTATAACAAAAAGCCCCTGATCAAAGATATTGAAATCGGAATCAATAAAGGTGAGATCATCACTCTTATCGGACCGAACGGATCCGGCAAGTCCACGATCCTCAAAAGTATTTCGAGAAACTTAGAGCTTCTTGCAGGCTGCGTCACCTTGGAAAACAACGAGATCCGCGACATGACCTTCCGCGATCTTTCCAAGAAGATGGCGGTCATGCTGACTGAGCGGATCAAGACGGAGTACATGACCTGCTATGAAATCGTTGCAACCGGACGTTATCCGTACACGGGACGTCTCGGCATTTTGTCGAAAGAAGATGAAGATATCGTAGAAGAGTCCTTGAAGAGAGTGCATGCGGTGGAGCTTGGTTCCAAGAACTTTGATGCCATCAGTGATGGACAGCGCCAGAGAATTCTTTTAGCAAGAGCACTCTGCCAGCAGCCGGAGATCATCCTGCTTGATGAGCCAACCTCCTTCCTGGATATCAAACATAAGTTGGAGCTGCTTGCGATCCTCCGCAGCATGGCAAAAGAGAAAAACATCACAGTCATCATGTCCTTGCATGAGATCGATCTTGCACAGAAGATTTCAGATAAAGTTATCTGCGTTAAGGGGGACCACATCTCACTCTTTGGAGAGCCGGAAAACATTTTCACTTACGATAACATCAGAGATCTGTATTCCATCGATAATGGAAGCTACGATCCGCTGTACGGAAGCATCGAACTTCCGCGGCCGAAGGGAGAACCGGATACGTTTGTTATCTCATCATGCGGCAAAGGAATCCCGGTCTTCAGAAAACTGCAAAAAGAAAATGCAGCGTTCATCGCAGGCATTTTATATACCAATGATTTGGACTACGAACTTGCTAAACAATTAGCTTCTGAAATCATCGAAGAAAAGCCGTTCTGTTCAATCAGCGAGGAGAATATCCAAAAAGCAAAAGCTGCCATCGATAAGTGCAGCCGCGTGATCGATGCAGGCGTAGAAATCGGCGAATACAATCAAGGTATTCAGGAGATTTTAGACTATGCAAAGCAGGCTGGAAAGCTTTATAATAATTAGTTAGACAGCATTTGAAAAATGGCTTTTTCGGGAAGCTAATAAGAAGTTTCGGTAAAAGAAAAAAATGGACCAATACATTTATAAAAACCAAAAGAAGATGGCGCTGGGAATTACCACTGGCAGCTGCGCAGCTTTAACGGCACGTGCAGCGGCTTTGCATCTTATGGGCTTTGGTCCTGTCAGCGAAAGTTCACTGATGACTCCTAAGGGGATCCGCGTGACCTTCCCTGTCGAACTGGTTGAAGACAGTAAAGAACAGGCGGAGTACCGGATCAAGAAAGACTCCGGGGACGATCCGGATGTCACGCACGGTACTTACATTCACTGCGCCGTAAGAAGAGCAACCGAAAATGAAATTCCGGAATTTGCTTTTCACAGCGAGCTGTATCCAAATCTTTATTTAGACGGCGGCGAAGGCGTCGGCAGAGTTACAAAACCCGGGCTTACGCAGCCTGTCGGTTATGCGGCGATCAATGAAGTTCCGCGCAGCATGATCTTTCAGGCGGTGGCCGATGTTTTAGACTCTGCGGATGAGCATGGCTGCTTCCTGATCACGGTCCATATTCCGGAAGGGAAGACGCTTGCAAAGAAGACCTTTAATCCGCGTCTTGGAATTGAAAACGGAATTTCTGTTTTAGGAACCAGCGGCATCATTGAGCCGATGAGTGATAAAGCAATTGTAGATACGACAGAAACTCTGATCCGTCAGCGGAAAGGCTTAGGACATGAGACGCTTCTTGTAACGCCTGGTAATTACGGACAGGGCTACGTTACAGATTATCTCGGCATGGATCTTTCCTCTTCCATTAAGTGCAGTAACTTTATGGGTGAAACGATCGACCTTGCCGTATCGTATGAATTTAAACAGTTCCTGCTTGTCGGAAATATCGGAAAGATTGCAAAACTTTCGGCAGGCATCATGAATACGCATTCCCACACTGCAGACTGCAGATGGGAAATCATTGCAGCGAATGCGGCAGTGTGCGGCGCTTCAAAAGAATTGCTTAAAATACTGGAAGGCTGCATCACGACCGAGGAGATGCTGAAATATTTAGATCAGGAAGATCTGATCAAACCGGTCATGGAACGGATCATGGAACGCGTGGAAAAATATGTCAGCATGCGGGCAGGAGAGAGCATGAAGACGGGCGTCTATATGTTCTCAGAAAATTACGGGCTTTTGGGACAGACCTCTTTGGCGGAAGAAATCCTTGAAGCGGTAAAAGCAGAAGAGAAAGAAAAGAATTAGATATATTTGGAGGAAAACAACATGGTACATTTTGTGGGCGCCGGCCCTGGAGCAGAAGATCTCATCACTGTCAGAGGACAGAGACTCCTTCAGGAAGCAGACATTATTATTTACGCAGGGAGCCTGGTTAATCCGGGTCTTTTAAAGAATGCAAAAGAAGGCTGCAAAATTTATGATAGTGCGTATATGACACTGGATGAAGTTTTAAATGTGATCTTCGATGCAGAGGAAAAAGGTCTAATGACCGTGCGTCTTCATACAGGAGATCCGTCTATCTATGGTGCGATCAAAGAGCAGATGGATGGCCTTGATACCAAGAATATTGAATATGATGTTTGCCCGGGCGTAAGTTCCATGTCAGGCGTTGCATCCGCACTTAAAGTAGAATATACGCTTCCGGATGTTTCCCAGACAATCATCATCACACGCGCAGAAGGAAGAACGGAAGTTCCGGAAAAGGAAAGCCTTAAATCCATGGCGTGCCACAAAGCAACCATGCTGCTGTTCCTTTCTTCTTCCCTCGCTGACAAAGTAAAGGCAGATCTGATCGAAGGCGGATATGAGCCGACGACTCCGGTTGCTGTTGTGTATAAAGCAACCTGGCCGGATCAGAAGATTCTGCATACAACGCTTGAGAATCTGCCGGAAGATATGAAGAAAGAAAGCATCACAAAGACAGCAATGATCGTTGTTGGTCATGTATTAAACAGCGACTATAAACTTTCGAAATTATATGATCCGACGTTCTCTACAGAGTTCAGAGAGGCAACGGAAAAATAAAACTAATATGGAAGTATTGATCATCTCCTGCAGTAAAAACGGATATGAACTCGGGGAAAGGGTCAAAGAAGAATGGCTTCTTCATGACCCTTCGATTCATGCCCGTCATATTGTAAAAACGAAGATGCTTCCGGAGCTTTCTTTGGAAGGTAAGATGGAAGACTTTGTAAGGGAGCATTTTACAGAGTACGAGGTTTTGCTTTTTATCTGCGCAACAGGAATTGCGGTCCGCGCGATTGCGCCTGTGCTAAAACATAAATCCGTTGACCCTGCTGTGCTGGTTATGGACGATCAGGCAAGACATTGTATCTCGCTTCTTTCAGGCCATGCAGGTGGTGCAAATGCCTATACCCATATGCTTGCAGCGATGACAGGGGCGGATCCTGTGATCACAACCGCATCGGACCTGGAAGGCAAATTTGCTGTTGATGTTTTTGCAAGAGAGAATGGCCTTATTGTTGCAAACTGGAAGACCGCGAAATTTATTTCCGTTGAGATTCTTTCCGGGAAAAAGGTTGGAATTCTTTCGGATTATCCGATCGGGGGAGAACTGCCGGAGGGCATTGTCCCATATACCGGACAGGAAGATATGATGTATATCCATGTTACGGATCAGAAAAAAGAAAAGGGCAATGACCGCTGCCTAAAACTTCTTGTGCCGGACCTTACACTTGGTATCGGCTGCAGGAAAGAGACTCCTCAGGATATGATCGAGACTGCAGTGTCAGAGTTTATGAGCGAACATGAATTTGATCTTCGCTCTGTAGCAGTTCTTTCCAGCATTGATCTTAAGGCAAATGAAGAGGGACTTTTAGCCTTTGCTCAAAAACATAAGATTCCTTTCCACACATATTCTGCGGAACAGCTTTCTGCCCTTGAAGGCGAGTTCTCTGAATCGGAGTTCGTAGAAAGTGTGACCGGAGTTTCAGGTGTCTGTGAGAGAGCAGCTGTAGCGGAAGGCGGAGAACTCCTGATCAAAAAAACAAAATATCCGCAGGTAACGCTTGCGCTGAGCAGAAAACTTTTTTCTATCAGCTTTTAAGAAGACGCTGCGGATCTGTATAAGTATGACATTATTACACGGAGGAAATACAAAGTGAAACAATTATATGTAATCGGAATGGGACCGGGAGCTTATGAAAAGATGA
>CAMODY010000060.1 GCA_946611595.1 uncultured Clostridia bacterium
GTATTCATATTTCTGTCTGCAACAAAAATAACGTCGCCGCCTCTTCCGCCATCGCCGCCGTTTGGTCCACCGTCCGGTACATATTTCTCACGGCGAAAGCTTACATGGCCATCACCGCCTTTTCCGGATTTAATTGTTATCTTCGCGTAATCTACTAACATAATATTCTATGGCGAGCTTGCTCGCTGTTCGTACTAGCACAATCATTCGATTTCCATCGAATGACTGCACTCTTCTTTTAGATAAAACAAGCTCCAAACCAGAAGATTTGGAGCTTTGCGTTACGATTATTCTTCAACCGGAAGAACGGAAACCTGTTTCTTGTCTCTTCCAAGTCTGTGGAAGTGAACTTTTCCATCAGCCAGAGCAAATAATGTATCGTCTTTTCCGCGACCTACATTCTCGCCCGGATGAATCTTGGTTCCACGCTGTCTGTATAAAATGTTTCCGGCTTTAACAAACTGTCCGTCAGCTCTTTTTGCGCCTAATCGTTTTGACTCGGAATCTCTTCCGTTTCGTGTTGATCCAACACCCTTCTTATGTGCCATTTATCTCAACTCCTTTACAAATCGAATTCCTGTGTGCTTCTTAACCAACAATGCTTGTGATCTCAAGCTCTGTGTAGTACTGTCTGTGTCCGTTCTTTTTGTGATAACCACTCTTTGGTTTATACTTGTAAACGACCACTTTCTTAGCCTTTTCCTGAGCAAGCACTTTAGCTTCTACCTTAGCGCCTTCTACTGTCGGGTTTCCAACCTTAACAGCATCGCCGCCAATCATCAGCACTTTGTCAATAACTACTGTGGAATCTACTTCCGCGTCGAGCTTTTCAACTCTGACTTTGTCGCCTTCGGAAACCTTGTACTGTTTTCCGCCGGTTTCGATAATTGCGTACATCTTACGCACCTCCTATTAAATACTCGCCAACTATGGTGTTATGAAACAATTCCATAAACTTTAAAACCTCATTGCGCGGTCAACCATTGAAATATAGCAGAGACCTCTTTAAAAGTCAAACGTTTTTCTTGAATTTTTCGCGAATTTTAAACGTTTTTCTACTATCCATATTCTTTCATAAAAAAGGGCTGAACAGATGTCAGCCCTTTACATTTCAAATTAGTGTTTTCCTCTGCTAAAACAGCGGATAAATGTGTGCATTGAACCAGGAATATCCAAGATCAATATCCGGAAGAACACCAAGGTTTACAAGGAGTCCTCCAAGGAACCAAAGAAGGATTAAGATCAAGATGACATTCAGGATGATGCAGAAGATAAACAGACCTTTGTTGCGAGGTTTTGCTTCTTCATACTCATCTTCGTAATCATCATCATAGTACTCGTCCTGAACTTCTTCGACTTCCTCTTGAACAGGAGCCTGTCTTCTGCTTCTGCGGCGCGGGTCTTCTTCCTCTTCGAACTGTGCAGCCGGTCTTCTTCTGCGACCACGCATCTCAACCTGCTCCTCTTCCACGTCAACAGGTTCGATCTTCAGAGTATCATAGCCACCCTTCGGCATGTAAACTTCCTCACGGTTTGCATCCTGCGGACGGTTCGGAGCTACGAAGTCATCTTCTTCCTCTTCGTAAAGCTCGTCATCATACTCTTCTTCGTATTCATCCTCAATCACCGGAGCTGCCTGCTGAATTCTTTCAGTACGCTGCTGGAACATTGGCTCTGCATATGTATCTTCTTCTGCAGGAGCTTCCTGAACCTCAGGTGCCGGAGCTTCTTCTTTTGCAGGCGCAGCCATCTTATACGCTTCGTCATATGCAATCTTTAATGCTGCAGTACGAAGGTTTGCAGGCTCGTCTCCGTTCTGAATATTTTTGAACAAAGTAAGAAAAGTCTTCTTTGTTGCTGCTAAAGCGCTGTCATGATCACCTGTGATGGATTTTGCGAAATTATATACGTCCTTCGCATATTCCTGATAAACAGTTTTTACAGCGTCTTTGTTTCCTGATCTAATTTCCTGAATCATGTTACTCATTCTATACACCTCTGAATATTATACAAAGTCCTAGCAGTTCATAATTTTAGCAAATAATTTTTTTCATTTCAAGAAATTATCGCTATTTTCGTTATTTTTTCTTAATTTTTTCTTAATTTTTGCTTAATATTTTAGAAATTATTTTTGACACCACAAGATGTTGTGGTTTGACCTTTTTAATCAAACAAGTGACGATCCACTAATTCGTGCAATGGACGTCTTGCTTTCTTTCTTGTAAGCTCTACAAGGTTCAATTTTGTCATTTCGACAAGCGTTGTTTTGATTGGATCATCTGCAAGTTCTTCTTCAAATGCCTTGATCAGTTTCTGCTGATTTTCTTCAATCAGCATGTTAATAAAATCGACAATGATGATACCGGAAAGATTTCTAAGGCGGATCTGATGTGCTATTTCTTTTGCTGCCTCTAAGTTGATCTTTAAATATTCTTTCTGCGCTTCTTTCTTAGAAACATATTTTCCGGAGTTAACATCAATGGCAACTAAAGCTTCTGTTGGCTGAATGATCAAATATCCTCCGCTCTTAAGCCACACCTTTTCGCTTAAGACAGCCTGCAGATCGCGGTCAATATTATAAAGAACCTTAAGCGAAGTTACGCCGTTGTCATAAAGCTGAAGCTTATTGATATCGTCCGGCTGATATACTTCCAGGTAATCTTTGATCTCATTATAGATCTTCTCATTATCCGTGATGATCTTTCCTACCTCGTTGTGATAGCCATCACGGATGCTGGAAATATATGAACTCGGTGCCTGATAAAGCTTAGAAAATACCTTTCTGTAGATTCTAAGATCACTGGTTGCTATCCATAGGTTCTTAAAGAACTCAATCTCTTCAAAAATGCTGTCGATGCTGGCATGCATTGCATTTGTGCGGATAATAAAGCCAAAGTCTTTATAGCCTAAATCCTCGTAACGGGTCTGAATAGCTTCTTTCAGTTCCGGCCATTTGATCTTGTTGGAAAAGAAAATACCGCGTTTACTGAGATCAAATACTACGTATTTTCCTGCAAAAGAGATTTTAGAGGACAGAACTGGTTCCTTATTTCCGACCGCATCCTTAGTAACCTGGACGATGATCTGGTCTCCGACCTTTAATGGTCCCGGTTTTCTTTCCAGATCAACAAAAACAGGGGCATCATCCGCATCGATCGGATAATATCCCATCTGCCCTTTTGCATATTCGACAAAGGCTGCACTGATATTTGGCATCAAATTTCGAACCTGACCAATGTAGACATTGTTCAGGATGTTCTTTTCTCCGCCGTCACAGCTAACCTGCATAAGGTTGTTGCCGTTATCATACAAGAGGGAAAAAACATAATCTTTAATTTGTGTAATAACCAGCTTGCCTTGTTTTTTCATTATTTCTACTCGCACTGGAACTGATCAAGCGGCACGAAACCGTCTGCAAACAGTTCTTCTCTTGTAATTGTAATCTTTTCTTTTTGATATTCAATATCCGTTTTTGCAAAGATGCTTGCAAGCAAAGTATCCGGCTTTAAGTTATTATCACTTCCGGCTGTCACCTTCATCTTTACATTTCCATCTTTTTCAGAAAGCTCTACAATCTGCGGACGGATATCCACTTCTCTTGTTCCGCTTTTGGTGGTCTTACTTACCATAATATGATCTTCTGAAAGCAATTCGCTGATAGCACGGTTTACGACAGAATCAAATTCCTCGAGATTAACAGCCGAATTCTCTACGTCTGTCTGCCCCAGATCTGCGGCCACTGCTGCCAACCGCCTCACATCCACTTCATAACTTGCAAACTGAAGCGCCGCCATTGCTTTTTTCGCGCCTTCTTCAACCGCTTTTACGTTTAAGACCTCAAATCCATCACCACAGACATCATTCAGCCTTCTGCAGATATCTTCAAGGTCCTGTCCGCTTGCTATCTCCGCATCCAGATATTCACCCCGGCTGATAATGCCAACTCCTAAAGGCTGGGCAAAACTCATTTTCTGATGCGGATTATAGCCCTCAGAATACTCCATCTTTACTTCCGCACGATTAAAGCAGCGCTGGAAGAAGCGCATAATGTCCAAATGGCCTAAATATTTAACACTCTCTTTTTTTGCAAATTTGATCCTAACTCTCAAAATATCCCTCTATCATGTCTGACATTTAGTCAGTCTTAATATTTGTTTCATACAAGCATCAGCTGAAAGCTGTCACTCCTAATGCGTAAGGCAGATGCCTCCGCCAAAGACTCTTGCGCCGCAGCCGGAACAACTCTCCTTGCAGTTGAGCGTCACTTTTTCGTTCTTTGAATTTTCAAACTCACGCTTCATAAAGTTCTTGCTGACACCTGCATCAATGAAATCCCATGGAAGGATCTCATCGAGTTCTCTTCTTCGATAAACATAAAAGTCCATGTCAGGGACATCCGCTCCCTGTTCTTCTACTGCACTGATCCACTTGTCATAATCAAAGTGGTCGGTCCACGCATCAAAGGTCGCGCCTTTTTTATAAACCGCTTCAATGATCTTCCCGACTCTGCGGTCGCCTCTTGCAAGCAGGCCTTCAATAACAGATGTCTTGGCATCATGCCAATTGTATTTAATGCTCTTTTTATTAAGCTGCGCCTTGATCGAATCATTGAGATATGCTGCCTTATCCAGATATACATTCGGCTGATACATCGGCTCCCACTGGAAAGGAGTGAACGGCTTTGGAATAAAGAAGGAGGTGCTGACCGTGATCTGCACTTTACCGCTTCTTTGTTCCTTCGGCACCGTATCGTAATAGAGCTCTGCAATCTGCTCTGCAAGGTCAGAGATTCCCTGGACATCTTCTTCCCTCTCGGTTGGAAGACCCAGCATAAAGTAAAGCTTTACCTTATTCCAGCCGCCTTTAAACGCCATTTCAGAGCCGTACATGATGTCTTCGATCGTAATACCCTTATTGATCACATCTCGCATACGCTGCGTGCCGGCTTCCGGTGCAAAAGTCAGGGAACTCTTCTTAACATCCTGCACCTTGCTCATGACGTCTAGAGCAAACTCATCAATTCGAAGTGACGGCAGTGAAATATTGACTTTTTTATTCTTAAACTCCTCTACAAGGAAATCCATCAGCTGCGCAAACTCCGGATAATCGCTGGTTGAAAGCGAGGTCAGGGAAAGCTCTTCATAGCCTGTATTCTTGATGATCTCCTTCGCATATTTTTTTAACGTTTCTAAAGACCTGGTTCTTAACGGTCTGTAGATCATGCCTGCCTGGCAGAAACGGCATCCGCGGATGCAGCCTCTTTGGATCTCTAAAACAGCGCGGTCCTGCGTCGCCTGCACATAAGGAATAACAGGCTTCATCGGATAATGCGCGGAGCTAAGGTCTGTTACGACCTGCTTTTTGACCATCAAAGGAGCCGCCTCAATCGGCGTGAACGCCTTTATCGTATCGTCTTCGTTATATGCAACCTCATAAAGAGATGGCACATAGATGCCCTCAACCTGAGCGGCTGCTTTTAAAAAGTCCTTTCGGCTTCCGCCATTATCTCGATTCTTCTTATAAACATCTAAAAGCTCAAAATATACGGTCTCGCCTTCACCGATATAAAAAAGATCAAAGAAGTCCGCCAAAGGCTCCGGATTATAAACGCATGGGCCTCCTCCGATTACGATCGGCATACCTTCGCCACGCTCTTTTGCATGCAGTGGAATCTGGGAAATGTCTAAGATCTGAAGCACATTGGTATAAGCCATCTCATACTGCAGCGTGATCCCTAAGAAATCAAATTCCTTGACCGGATCCTGGGACTCTAAAGCAAAGAGCGGAATGCTCTCTTCTTTCATGATCATTTCAAGATCAGACCATGGAGAATACACTCTCTCGCACCAGACATCCTCTCTTTCATTCAGCATCGAATAAAGGATCTGGATTCCTAAATGACTCATGCCGATCTCATAAAGATCCGGAAAGCACATCGCAAAACGGACATTGACATTTGCCTTATCTTTCATGACAGAGTTGATCTCGCCGCCCGTGTAGCGCGCCGGTTTTTCTACATTCAAAAGAATACGTTCCGGAAGTGCATAGCGTCTCTTTGTATCTGTAATTGTCTTATCGTTATTAATACTCATTAATTTGAAACTGTCCTTCCTAAAGGGCTTTAGTAGTCTCTCTCCTGAATATCTTTATTCAGGCCTTCGAGATAATGAAGTTCTACGCCAAACTTCGGCTCCATGAAAAATTCCGGATCGAGTTCCGAGATATTGAAGCTTTTCTTTTCTCCTTTTTGCGCTCTCTCATAGAATTTTTTCAGTTCAAAGAACTTCATGTAATAGTATTTATCAACAGAGGAAAAATGGATCAGCAAGAAGGCGATGCCTCCCTGGCTTTCAAAGTCTTCCATAAACTTATACTGATGTTCATGGACATTTAACATCTGAAACGTCTCACTGCTGCATTCCTTTGCATCAAAGCAGACAGGAAATGACTGTACGACACCGATATAGTCGACCGTACTTTTCTTTTCAAAATACGCGAGTGTGATATGACGGTTGTCATCGATCTCGACCGGCTTGATCGGTGTTGGGATCTTCTGAACGAGTCCTAAACGAAGTTCCCTGTATTTTTCATTTGTGCTGTTGATCACATTTTCAAACTGTGATCCGCGCAGTCCTCTGCTGTCCCATGTTGCCATGTTTGTTTCCTCACTTTATCTATTACTTTTGTTCGTCTATATTCTTCATCCTCATATCAGACCATAATATTAGCACTCAGACTTCTGCGAAATGACATTTTGGAAATCTTCAGGCAGCATTCCTGTAACGCTGCTTCCGTTCAGATAAGACAGGTCGCCTTCCATTGTCCGGAAAATGATTTTATATGCATGCAGAAGCTGTCTGTTCACATGATATTTCTGTTTATATGCTGCGTTGACCTGTGCATCACCATATTTCGGATCGCCAATGATCGGATGTCCGATTGAGGCTAAGTGCGCACGGATCTGATGACTTTTTCCCGTGATCAGATCTACTTCCAAAAGAGTCGCATCTGAATACTTCTCGAGCGGCAGATAAGAAGTCAGAATCCGGCTTGCCTTCTCTGCGCTTTTCTCCTTGAGAGAGTCCTTCTTCTCGGCTTCCTCATTCGTCGCAGCCTTTTGCACAGAGACCTGATTCGTTTTCTCATCCTTTATCAGATAGCCATCGATCAAGGCTTCTTTTTCTACAATCCCTTTTACCAGGCAAAGATATTTCTTTTGAAGTCTGCGGTTTTTGATCGCATCGTTCAGCATTCGGGTAGCATACAGGTTTTTGCCTGCAAGTACAAGCCCCGAAGTATTCCGATCGAGACGATTTGAAATACCCGGCTTAAAAAGAGGATCATCTGATTTGAGATACTGCAAAAGAAAATCATTGACGGAAATATCAGATGGATTCGATTTTTGCGAAAGAAGTCCCGCAGGTTTATCTAAGATCAGGATGTTATCATCTTCAAATACAATCGGGATATCCGGTGCCTTTTTTGTAACGATCGGGCTTTTCCCCTGAAACTTCGCGATCGTATCATCCGCCAGATAGAGCTTAATGCTGTCCCCTTCTTTAATGATCTCATTGCCGGCTGCTTTCTTATCATTTAAAACAATGTTCTTTTTACGCAGCATTTTATAGATAAAGCTCTTCGGAGCCTTATTCAAATAATTGGTCAGTATTTTATCCAGCCTTCCGCCGGCATTGTCTCTTGTGATAATGATTTCTTTCAATAGTATCCGACTTTTCCTGCACTTATTTCCTGTATTTTTGTATCGCTTCCGCTACCTGCTTTGCAGTATTTTCTCTGGTGTAAGAGTTATCGATAAACACATCGCCATGCGCCTTAAACTCTTCGTCTGAAAGCTGGTTGTCCATAATGCTAAGGCACTTCTCTCTTGTATAACCTCTATCTCTCATCAAGCGTTCAATTCTAACTTCCGGATCTACGGTCACGATCCAGAGAGAATCTAAGATATCTTCATATCCTGCTTCAATCAAAAGAGCTGCCTCAACTACGATCAAAGCATTCTTGTCTTCATGATAAAAGCGTTCGATACGGGAAAGGATCTCTTCTTTTACTTTTGGATGTGTCAGTGAATTTACAAGCGCAAGCTTTTCATCATCATTAAAAATGATTTGTGCCAGCTTCTTTCTGTCGATCGGGCGTTCTCTCTTATCAGGTTTCAGGGAAGTGTTCACTTCGTCAGCTGCGTTTTTATTATCATCGCAAGACGCATCCTCGTCCTTAACAAGTATCTCATCGCCAAATGCTTTTACAACAGCTTCATAAGAAGCTCCGCCTGGTTCCATGAGTTCTTTTGCTACATCATCCGCCATGATGATCTTTGCATTAAACTGTTCTTCTAATATTTTAAGGACGCTGGACTTTCCGGCGCCAACGCCGCCTGTAACTCCGATTACCATGAGATTACTCCTTAATGTGCCTCAAACCAGTTGCTGCCTTCTTCAACTTCAACTTCCAAAGGAACCTTTACATCGGCTGCCTTTGCCATTTCATCATGCAGAATTGCTTTTACCTTTTCTGCATCTTTTTCTGCACACTCTACTAAAAGCTCATCGTGAACCTGCAGAACAATTCTTGCATCCACATCCGCTTTGCGAAGCGCTTTTTCCACATGGATCATCGCGAGCTTCATGATATCGGCAGCAGATCCCTGGATCGGCGCATTCATCGCAGCACGCTCTCCAAAGGCTCTTTGCATAAAATTGCTGGAAGCAAGTTCCGGGATCGGACGGCGACGTTCAAACATTGTTGTTGTATAGCCATCCATCTTTGCCTGCTTCACAGTATTATCTAAAAATTCCTTTACCTTCGGATAAGTTGCAAAGTACTGTTTAATATATTCTCCGGCTTCTTTTCTGGAAATACTTAAGTCCTGGCTTAAACCAAAAGAACTGATGCCGTAGACGATACCAAAGTTTACGGCTTTCGCGTTTCTTCTTTGCTCTTTTGTGACTTCATCAAGCGGTATATGGAATACCTTGGATGCTGTGATCTTATGGATATCGGCATCGCTCTTATATGCCTCGATCAGATTTTCATCTCCGGATAAATGTGCCAGAAGACGAAGCTCGATCTGGGAATAGTCCGCATCTAAGAACACACAGCCTTCACTTGCTGCAAAGGCCTTGCGGATCCCCTGTCCAAGTTCATTCCGGATCGGGATGTTCTGAAGGTTCGGCTCCGTGGAACTGATCCTGCCCGTTGCCGTGATCGTCTGATTAAAAGTTCCGTGGATTCTGTTGTCCTCAGAAATAAATGCGACCAGACCGTCCGCATACGTCGATTTCAGTTTTGCTGCCTGACGGTACTCTAAGATCCTGTTAACAAACGGAAATTCATCTGCCAGTTTTTCAAGCACATCCGCTGAGGTTGAATAACCGGTCTTCGTTTTCTTTCCATGCGGAAGTTTCAGTTTCTCAAATAAGATGACACCAAGCTGTTTCGGAGAGTTGATATTAAACTCCTCCCCTGCTTCTTCGTAAATTTCTTTTTCAAGTTCTGCGATGGATGCAGAAAGTTCTTTAGAATAGGAATCCAAGACTTCTTTTTCCACACGGATTCCGGCGATTTCCATATTGAAAAGGGAGATGGCAAGCGGCATTTCCATATCCGTAAGAAGCTGCCACATATCCATTTCCGTAAGACTT
>CAMODY010000061.1 GCA_946611595.1 uncultured Clostridia bacterium
TATCCGGTATTATTTTCCGCTAATAAAACAAGGTGATAATATCTATCATCACCCTGTCCGATCTCACGATCAAATCTGGAACCTGTTGTTACGTAGATTTCGCAGCCTATGACCGGCTTGATGCCTTCTGCTTTGGCTGCTTTATAAAAATCAATAACTCCGTACATCACACCGTGGTCGGTAATGGCAAGACTGTCATAGCCAAGGTTTTTGGCTTGCGCCACCATTTCTTTGATTTTTCCCGATCCATCTAACAGACTATATTCGGTGTGTACATGGAGATGCGTAAAAGACATATTACTCCTTTGAGGTCAGATATTTCTCCACTCCTGCTACTGCATTCTTTTCATCCGGGCCATCTGCAATAACGGTTACTTTTTCACCCTGCGCAATACCAAGACTCATCATACCCATGATACTTTTAGCATTGACCCTTTTATCACGATATTCCACAATAATGGAACAATCATACTGGCTAGCCACCTGAACAAAAACCGCAACCGGTCTTGCTTCTAAACCCTTTGCAAGTTCAATTGTAATTTCTCTTCTGATCATGGTTCCTCCCTCTCTTGCCTTCTAAGTTCTTCGGCAATCTGATTTATTTTTCGCATCCTGTGATTGACCGCAGATTTGCTTATGCCCGGAGTCATAAGCTTCCCCAATTCCGCTAATGTCACATCCGGATACTGAAGCCTGGCGTTTGCTACCTGGATCAGGTTTTCATCCAGGGATTCTGCCCCTCTGAGTTCGAAGATCAGTTCAATATCCCTGGCCTGTTTTACAGACGCTGCGATTGCTTTGTTGATGTTTGCTGTTTCGCAGTTCACCTGCCGGTTGATGGAACCCCGCATTTCTTTTACAATGCGAATATTTTCAAAGTCCATCATCGCCTTGTGGGCTTCTAACACATTTAACGCTTCGGAAATAAGTTCCGCTTCTTTTATGTAGAGCACATATTTTCCGCGACGGTCTGTCAGTCTCGTTCGGATCTCAAAAGCATTAAAAAGTTTTCCAAGAAACTCTGCCTGTTCTTTTGTGCTGCACACAATGTCAAATCTGTACTCTTTTTCCGGATCACTGATCGTTCCCGCTCCGACGAACGCGCCCTTTAAGAATGCTCGCTTACAGCAGGTTTTCTCCGTCAGTTTTTCAAGTCCTTCCGAAGTGTTCAACCTAATATTAAATGTTTTCTTAGCCGATGTAAAGTTGTAAATATAACAGTCTTTTTCTCTGTCTTTATTTACATTTTTACCATCAAAGATCAACAGCGCTGCAAGCTGTGCTTTTTGACAGTGTGTCGCTTTTGTATACTTATTAAGTACCTCTTCTTTTACTTCCTGAGAAAACGACATCAGATGATCTTAACCTCACATTTCAGTTCAACACCGAACTGTTCTTTCACTTCTTCCTGCACGTAGGAGATCAGTTCTAAGACTTCCGTTGCTGTCGCATGATCTTTATTGATAATGAAGCCTGCGTGTTTATCAGAAACAGCGGCCCCTCCGTGGCAGTACCCCTTAAGGCCTGCATCCGTGATCAGTTTCCCTGCAAAATATCCTTCCGGACGTTTAAACGTAGAGCCGCAGCTTGGATATTCGAGCGGCTGTTTTTCTTTTCTTCTGGCAGATAGATCATCGATCTTTTCCTGTATTTTCTGAGGGTCACCTTTTTCCAGTTTAAACTTTGCCTGAAGCACCAGATAGTCTCCATCTGAGCACATGCTGTGACGATAAGAAAAATCCATCTCTTCATTTTTCTTTACAAGGATATTTCCGGCTTTGTCCATCAATGTGACTTCCTTTACGATATCCTTCATTTCCCCGTCATAAGCGCCGGCATTCATGGTGATCGCACCACCTAAGCTTCCCGGGATTCCGGACGCAAATTCAAAACCGGAAAGAGAAGCCTCCACTGCTTTAGCCGAAATATCTTTCAGCATAGCACCGCATTCCGCCGTAAGAAAATTTCCATCAACAGAGATCTGATTCATCTTCATCATCTCAATGATAGCGCCCTCATATCCCTCGTCATGGACGATCAGGTTGGATCCATTTCCCTTTACATAGAAAGGATAGTTTTCCTTCTGCAAAACCTGAAGAAGGAATGCTGCTGCCTCTTTTGTTTCCGGCTGAAAAAGGTAAGCTGCCGGACCGCCCACTTCCATACTGGTATGTGCGCTCATCGGCTCTTCTTCAAACACATTTTCAGCGCCGATCTTTTCTTTTATCTGCTCTAAAATTTCTGGTTTCAGTTTCATGCTTTATTTACTTTCTTTGTTATTTCTTTCCTGTCTGTGTTTATGGATTTCCTGCGTAACTCGTTCGCACAGTTCCTGTGCCGCATTGTATCCCATCTTCTTTTGTCTGTTGTTAACCGCCGCGGTCTCAATGATAACGGCAAGATTTCTTCCCGGTCTGATCGGGATCGTATGTTTTACGATCTTAAGGCCTAATATTTCTTCATACTCTTCTTTCAGACCCAAGCGGTCATAATCATTTGTTCCATCCCATTCTTCGAGACTAATGATCATATCGATCGGTGAGTATTCCATAATACTCTCAACTCCAAAGAGTGACATAACATCTACAACACCAAGGCCTCTAAGTTCAACAAAGTTTTTCGTGAGTGCCGGAGATTTTCCGATGATCATATCTTCACTGATCTTGGACACATCTACAAGGTCATCAGCCACAAGTCTGTGCCCGCGCTTGATCAGTGCGATCGCCGCCTCGCTCTTTCCGATTCCGGAAGGTCCCGTGATCAGAAGGCCTTCACCATATACATTGGCTAAAACGCCGTGAAGCGAAACCGTTTCCGCGAGCTGCTCATTCATCCACTTCATGAATTCCGTTATTACCAAAGCGGTCGTCTTTTCCGTCGAAAGAATCGGAATTCCGTGTTTTGCAGCAGTTTCAATCACATAAGGTTCTGTCTGGATTCCGCGGGCAATGATTGCTGCAGGAAAACTGTACGAAAAGAGTTTTTCAAGCCTTTCTTTTGCAACCTTCGGATCTAAACGAATGATATACTCATGTTCTGCCTGTCCGACCACCTGAACTCTCTGGTTATCAAAATAGTCATAGAAGCCGGTCAGCTGGAATGCCGGCCGGTTGATATTTCTATGGTATATCTTTACTTCATGCAGATCGACACTCGGAGTCAGATTTTTATATCCGAAGCGATTTGCAATCTCGTCAAGTCTGACAAATTTTGCTTCCATTTGATTCACCTCTAGGTCATTCTACTATGATTTCAGGGCATCCGCAACCGCCCGGGCAGCCTTCAGATTCATGCCCGGAGCGTCTGCAATTTCTTCAACACTTGCTTCTTTAATGGCGTCGATCGACTTAAAATGACGGATCAGCGCCAGTCTTCTTTTTGGTCCGATTCCCGGGATATCATCCAGAATTGATTTAATCTGTCCCTTAGACCTTAGCTGCCTGTGATACTCAATCGCAAAACGATGAGTCTCATCCTGTATCCGGGTGATCAGTTTAAAGGGTTCCTTTGACCGGTCCATTTCATATTCTCTGTTCTGATAGAATAAACCTCTCGTCCTGTGATGGTCATCTTTTACCATACCGCAGACAGGAATATCCCCAAGTCTCTCACCTAAGGCTTCCACAACAGCGTTCACCTGTCCTCTTCCACCATCGATCAGGAGCATATCAGGTCTGCTCCACTCATCATGTTCAAAGCGCCGGCTTAAAACCTCGGCCATACTCGAATAATCATCAGGGCCAATGACTGTCTTTATTCGGAATTTCCGGTAATCATTTTTCTTGGCCTTCCCATCTTCAAAGACGACCATGGAACCAACAGAAAGATAGCCCGAGATATTCGAAATATCATAGGATTCAATGCGCTTTGCATAATTGATCCCGAGCATTTTACTGATTTCTGTAACAGCTCCTTTGGTGCGCATCTCCTCGCGTTTCACTTTTTCCCTGTCCTGTTCCAGGACAAGTGCTGCATTCTTTTCAGCAAGTTCCACCATCTTCTCTTTCTTTCCTTTTTGAGGGATGAGAAGAGACACTTTATGACCGGCCTTCTGATGCAGCAATTCTTCGATAGATTCCCGGTCTTCAACCTCACACGGAAGGAGGATCTCACCCGGCAAAAACGGAGTGCCGGCATAATACTGCTTTATAAAACTTGTTACGATATCATTTTCAGAATCGCCCGGCGCTGGTGTCAGATAAAAATGCTCCCGGTCTAAAAGTTTTCCGCCACGGATAAAGAAGACCTGCATGATCGCCTCGAAGCCTTCGACCGCAAGACCTAAAACATCTCTGTCTTCGCCCGGCGAGTATTCCACTTTCTGATGTGCAGAAACGGTATTTGCTGCATCCATCAGTTCTTTCCACCTGCCTGCCTCTTCATACTCCATGGCATCAGATGCTTCTTTCATATTCTGTTTAATATAGGACAGAATTTCTTTTGAATTGCCCTCAAGAAATTTTTTTGCAGCTTCAATTCTAAGCCCATACTCTTCCTCTGAAACCTTTCCAGCGCATGGAGCATCACACTTTCCAATGTGGTGCTTAAGGCAAGGTCTTTCTTTTCCGATATCCTTCGGAAGATTTCGATTGCAGGTTTTTAAATGATAAACATTATTTAAGAGGTCGATCACTTCCCGGACAGAACTTACTTCCGGATATGGACCGTAATACTTATCTTTGTCTTTTTTGATCTTTCTGGTGAGTACCAGGCGAGGGAACGCCTCGCTGATTGTCAGCTTAATATAAGGATAGGTTTTATCATCCTTCAGCATTGTGTTATACCGCGGACGATTTTCCTTGATCAGATTATTTTCTAAGATCAGCGCCTCAACTTCGCTGTCTGTTACGATATACTCGAAATAAGCAATCTGGCTCACCATCTTTTCGATCTTCGGAGAGCGGCTGCGACTGCTTTGAAAATACTGGCTTACCCGGTTCTTCAGATTTTTAGCCTTTCCGATATAGATGATCTCATCTCGTGCATCGTGATGAAGATAAACGCCCGGGCTGTGCGGTAATTTTTTTAACTCTTCCTGTATATCAAACATGTCTATAATTTAATTGAATTTTCATATAAAATCAAGAAAGTCTGTGCTATAATCAACTTTCATATGAAACTTAATCAGTCTCTGAAAAGTGTGAGTACAAAAGAGGTTTTGAGTATCAATGGCAAAAGTAAACAAAAGAAGAAAAAACAATGCCAAAAAACAGTCAACGCCTGTATCAAAGGCCGTTTTTTCTTTGATCCTGACCTTGGCGATTGGTGTGTTTGTGATTTCCGGCCTCAAGCTGCTGTCGATCATGACAACCTATAAAAAAGCAGAAAACACTTACGAGGAAATCGAAAAAGACGTCTCCGTGATCGTCCCGGAACTTGGATATCCGGAAGTCGATTTTGAAAAACTCCTTGCAAAGAACCCTGATACGGTTGGCTATATCTTTAGCGAAGACCTTTTCGGATATCCGATCGTGCAAGGCACAGATAATGATTATTACCTCCATACCATGTTTAATGGCGAGTGGAATCCATCCGGAACCCTGTTCGTCGACAGCCGCCTGCCGGATGGCATGGAATCCAGAAACTGCATTATCTACGGCCACAACATGAAAGATGAGTCCATGTTTGGAAAGCTTTATAAATATTCCGATCCGGAGTTTTATAAAGCTCACAGAACCTACCACGTTTATACGCCGGAACATCATTATGTCTATAAAGCGGTTGCCGCATATACTGCTGCCGTAGATGGATTCACCTACACTTTAAGTTTCGGAAACGATGATGAGTTCTTAAGTTTCCTCGAACAGACAAAAAATGCAAGTTGGTTTGAAAATGACACGGAATTGACAGCAGACAGTAAGATCATCACCTTATCTACCTGCCTCGGAAACAGCGATGAAAATTACAGAAACGTTGTAATCCTGGTAAGAGAAAGCGAGATCACAGAATAAATTAATTCATTAAAGATTAAAGATACAAAAATGCCGGCTGATTCAGCCGGCATTAATTTTACATATTGAAGATTAAACTTTACTCCGTTTTGGTGTAATCCCAGGTTCCTGCATCTTCTACAGGCTGGCCGTCTGCGGCAGGTTCCGTAACTTCTGTCAGAGTAAGTACATTTCCTGCAATCGTGTAGGTGAATTCTTTTTCAGCCCAGAGCCCTTCCACGTAAGAAATCTTCAGGTTTCCTTCAAGTGCTGTGTAAGTAAAATCCTGACTCCAGAAAATATCTTTTCCTGTTCCGTCTGCATTAAATGTATAGCCGGAATCCCAATAATCTTCCATCCAGGTTCCTACAATTGCCGCATCATTGGCAAGTGTCTCTACCGGAGCCTCCTCTTTCTTTCCACAGCCCGCAAGGCAAAGTCCCAAAACAAGCACACTTAAAATAATCGCAAATACTTTTTTCATTCTATTCTTACTCCTCTACTGTTTCGGATTCTTCCTCCGGCAGTTCCTTTTCATAAAGCATGGTGATCGCATCATCGTCCACCCGTGTGAGAGTGAGCGTATTTCCTGTGATCGTATAAATGTAATCCCAGTCTTCTCCCAGATTGTCATCATAAGCAATATGAATCTTTTCTCCGTCTGTCTGATAAGTAAAGCTCATATTCCAGAATGTATCAAGGCCTGTTCCGTCTGCATTAAAAATGTATGCAGATGGGATGCCCATTTCCGGAAGAGATGGACTGCCATCATCCGTGATCTGATTCCAGGTTCCGACCAAAGGCTCTCTTAAGGCTGCCTCTTCATTTCCACTTCCGGAAGGAGCGGCAGATCCACAGCCTGCGAGCAGTCCCAGACAAAGAACCGCACATATAATTGCAGAGATCAGTTTCTTCATGTTCTACCTTCTTTATTTCTTCTTATACTGATTAGAGCTGCTGCCTTCTTCCGTCATTGTCAGGATGTTTCCATCGATCGAATACGTATAATCATACTCGCCATAATCACAGGAAAAATGAAGCTTTCCGCCTGATGCAGTATAGTCGATTTCGACATCCATCAGCCCAAAGACACCTGTTCCGTCATCATTAAATGTCCAATAATCTCCGAGCTTTTGATCTTCCGGAACATCAGCTTCCTCCCAGGTTCCAACAAGTGCCGGGTCAACTGAAGATTTTGCCGGTGCAGGTTCAGCTTTCCCGCTGTTTCCGGATTCTTTGCTTCCACCACACGCTGCAAGGCAAAGTGCGCACACAAGTGCTGCCGCCACTATCAATAAATGCTTTTTCATTAATTCCTCCAGGTTGTGTTTTTCTACCTGTTCTGTAAAATACGAACCTAAAAATTATAATATATTTCCGTTCAAAGCACAACCTAGGGACGTCCGGTAATTCGATACGAGAACAATAAATATTCACGAATATCTGCATCATCCAGATCCACATCTGTGAGCTGACGGATCTTATCTATGCGGTATATTAAAGAATTTCTGTGAATATTCAGTGCCCTTGAAGAATCAATCAAGGAGCGTTCATGCCGGAGGAAATAATATAAAGTTTTATACAACTCTCCCCCATGTTTTGCATCATATTCTTTCAGTTTTTCCAGTGCGGGGTGGGCCATGTTTGCGCCAAAAATATCTTTTGATGTCTCATCGGTAAAATAGCGCATCGCAATCTCCGGCCTGATCCCGGCAAATTTTTCCGTTCCGTAAGAAAGTGCTACCTTTGCCTGGTGATAATAACTGTTAAAGCTTGTCAGATCATAGAACGGATAACTAAGACCAACACGCGCGCCCTGATAATAAAGCACCATGTCCAAATGTTTTTGAATCTCCTCATCCGTTTCCGTTAACGGGATAACCGCAACAACTTCCTCCCCGTATTTATATGCAAGAGAGCCTTTTAACGTATCAGTGATCATCTTTTCAATCTGTTCTCTCGGAACATGTCCGCAGCCGGTGATCAATGCAAGCCTATATCCGTTTTTGCAAGGCGCTATATATCGGTTTAAAACTTCTTTCCGTTCTACCTGTTCCGGTGTTTCAATCAGCTCCTGGATCAGATTACGGCTTGTTTTAAACGGATGATCCTCTTTATGCATGTTCATCCATTCATCGACAGCATCAGTCAAAACTTCCGCCAGATTCAGCATACCGAGCGTTACAGGGGTTTCATTTTCAATGATGATCAAAGTTCCAACCCGTTCATGACTAAGCGGGGAATAGATCAAGTAGTTAATACCCCTGTTATCAATATCTGTTGTCGGAGGGCTGAAAAGAAACGGTACATTCTTTCCTCTTCTTTGGCTGGCCGATAGATTCCGATTCATTTTTTCATGCGTGATCGTCGTGGTTTCAAGCGGAAGATACCCGGTGTTTATAATAGAATCCCAGGCTTCGTTGACCTCTCCGAGTTCATGATGCGTTCTTGCAAGCACATGGTCCGTCTCGTCCACAAAAAATATCGGATTATGGAAAATACCATATGCTTTTTCGGCGATATCCTGCAGAGAACAGCCGTTAAAGATCATGTGATAGAGGGCGCGTTCCCAGAGCTCCCCTTCTCTTGCAGTGTCCAGAATTGTATTAATCGTCCTATCAAGCCCTGCATTCTTTACCAGAATCTGATCTTTTCCGTGCTTTAATACGACCGCGTCCTTCTCCTGCGACGCAGTGACATGATTTTCAGCTATTTCATTGATTTTAATACCCTGAAGCGGCGCTGAGCCATTTGTGAGTTTGGACTCGGTATCGAACTCCCTTAGTGCATCCGCAACAATATTCATTGTGATAAACATATGAAAATTATAGTACGATTCATACAAAGGCGCAAGAAACCCCTCTTTGTTTTTTCAAAGAGGGGTTAACAGAATTTACCGTAAAAAATCTTTAGTATGTCAACTCCGGCCGGTAGTTTTCAAAAATGATGGCATCATTTTCCGCTTCATCCACCTTCGGAGTACGGGAGGTCCAGGCGATCAACATGATTCCTTTCTCTCTGAGTTTAAAGATCCGCTTTGGACGTTTGCAGATCTCATACGCGATAAAATCCGGCTTATTCAGAAATGTCAGTTTGCAATAGGACAAAAGGTGCGCAACAAAGCGCGGAAGAATGCCTTTATATCCGCCCGGCTTTTCTGCGAGCTGCCCCCGGAAGATCTCCGGCGCATTTTTCTTAAACCAGTTAACGATAAAGGGGTTAAAAGATTCAATGCAGAATACACCTTTATAAGTTTTTAATATATCAAGGGTCTTTTGGCAGAGTTCTTTGTTTCTTCCGCCAGTCTTTAGTTCGACGATCAATGGCCCTGTTCCCTTTTCTAATACGCTCAGGACCTCTGTAAATAAAGGAATCATCTCCTCTGTCCCGGCTAAAGACATTTTCTTAAGATCTTCATAGTCATAGTCAACGACCTTGCCCTCTATCCCGCAGATCCTATTTAAGCTATCATCATGAAACACAACGACCTGTCCGTCTTTTGAGAGCTGTACATCAAGCTCCGCTCCATATCCAGCATCGACTGCAGCGCGAAATGCTGCCAAGGAATTTTCCGGAATCCCATTTTTTATATCGTGCAGTCCGCGATGCGCATAATTGACATGCCAGAATTTATCTTTATCGAATAGTTTTTTTACCACTTATTTAACCTCTTTTCCTTGCTGTCTCGTCTCTGAAGTCAGAT
>CAMODY010000062.1 GCA_946611595.1 uncultured Clostridia bacterium
GTACTGTCATCCATTACTGTTACGAGATAATTCTCGTCAGCCGGAAGCTCATAGCCGTTCAGGCCGTAGGTATAATTTAAAATTGCAAACGTAATGCCGTTGATCGTGATAACAGGGATCGTATCAGCTTCTTCCTGCGAATCATGCATTCCGACCATCAGGATCTCATTTGCATGCTGTTTCCAAAAGCCAATGCTGTGACGGATTCCATCGGTTCCGGAATCTAAGGAATGGTTTGATGCCTGAAGTGCTACATCAAAACCGGCATCAATGACAGCAAGCCCCATCTCATCCGGTGTATTAAAATTCGGATAGCCGGCATAAGGTCCGCCGCCAAGCGGAGTCTCTACATTACAGATTGCAAGGTCAACGGAGGAAATATCATCTTTTAACGGACTGAAAAGACTTGTAAAGTTATAGCCGTCTCCGGTATTTGCCAGATTTAAAATGGTCTCATGTGCGATGATATCTCCAACTGCCGCCAGCGTAACATGTCCATCTGCTGTGGCTCCACTACCGCCATCGTCCGAAGCCGCTTCCGTTACAGTTTCCGTATTTCCGGAGCCAGGTACGGCGTTATTCTTATTTCTGTTACAAGAAGCTACGGAAAGGATCAGTGTGACGATCATTGCGATGACAATCACGATCGTAATAATGCGGATGATCCATTTCTGTCTCTGTTGTTTTTTGTAAGCTGCGCGTCTTCTCTGCTGACTTCCTCTGCTTTGCGCAGAAGTTCTTTGGGAAGCGCTTCTTTGATAACTGCTTTTGTTTTTCGGTGTCCTGTTTGCCATTTAAAAAAATCCTTAAATTTAGTATGCGATGATCCAATCACCAAAGGTGGTGTTTGCAATCTCATTAAGTCTTGCAACAGAGAAATCATCTCTGCCATTTGTATAAATATCATGCTGGGAAGCAAGGTCTTCCGTATAATCGGAAAGCTTGTAGCAGACAACTTCATTCGTAAAATCGCCAAGATTGACATTGTGTGTTACGATCGGGACAACGCCGGTTGCGCTTTCATCGATATAAGTCTTATCGCCTTCTTTTACGATCTTAACTTTCGCCATGCCGCCTAAAACTTCCGGAGTTTCCTGCTGGTTTGATGCATAATTTCCTAATGAATAGTAGCAAAGCGCTTTATGTCCATCGGCTGCCGTTACCCAGTCGATCCTCTCACAGACATGCGGATGTGCTCCGATGATCAGATCAGCACCTGCATCGGTAAAGATCTGTGCCCAATTATCCTGAAATTCTGTAGTCTCCGGCCAAAGATCTTCCACGCCCCAATGAGGGAAAACAATAACGAAATCCGCATTCTGATCTGCTGTGCGGATATCATTTTCAATGATCTCTCTATGGGCATCATCAATGATCGTTACAAGATAATCCATATCAGCCGGAAGTTCAAATCCATTCAGACCATAGGTATAGTTTAAAAGTGCAAACTTAATACCGTTCTTTTCATAATAGGTGATGGTATCACGTTTTTCCTGTGACTCATTCATACCGATCATAACGGCCTGACCTTCTTTTGTCTTCCAATAATCGATGGTATGAAGAATGCCGTCACTGCCCTCATCATAAGAGTGGTTCGATGCCTGCTGAATGATATCAAAGCCTGCATTGATCTCTGCATCACCAATTGCACCCGGTGTATTAAAGATAAACTGGATTCCGCCATCAGCAGGGATCGTTGTATCAATCGGTGTTTCCTGGTTGCAGACTGCAATATCAGCCTTTGAAATATCCTCTTTCATGACGGAGAAAATATGATTGAAATCATAAGTTCCGTCTCCCTGGTCTGCATAGTTTAAGAGCGGCGTATGCATTAAGACATCACCAACCGCAACCAGCTCAACCTCAGAGCGCGTAGCTTCGGTACTTGCCTCTTCCGTGCTGACTTCCTGATTTGAAGAACCTTTCGGTGCCTCTTTTTTATGAGAACAGGAAACCGCAACGATCACGATCACAGCTACGATCAAAGCAGCAACCACAACCGTCAGAATACGGATCATTCTGGCTTCTTTTTTCTTTTTTTCAGCACGCCTTCTTGCAGCGGCGCGTCTTCTTCTCTCTTCGTCCGTCATCGGACGTCTCTGACTTGTTTCACCTTCGCCTATGCGGCTGCTTCGGTTTCCGTTTCCTCTGCGGTATTGCGTCATTTCTCTCCCTTCCGCTCTACTTAATCAGCAGGCTCTCTCCTGTCATTTCTTTTGGCTGCTCAAGTCCTAACAGTTCAAGAAGGGTCGGTGCGATATCGCAAAGCCTTCCGCCTTCTTTTAATTTTACACCTTCCGGTCCATTGATCAGAATGAACGGTACCGGATTCGTCGTATGTGCCGTCCACGGCTCTTTCGTTTCATGATTGATATTCATCTCTGCGTTTCCGTGATCTGCGCAAAGGAACATTACGCCATCAACTTCTTTGATCGCTTCTACAACTTTGCCGACACATTCATCGATCGTCTCAATTGCTTTTACAACAGCCGGGATGATTCCTGTATGGCCAACCATATCCGGATTTGCAAAGTTGATAATGATCATGTCATGCTTTCCTTCTTTGATGACCTTGATCAAAGTCTCGCAGACTTCCGGTGCACTCATCTCCGGCTGCAGGTCATAGGTTGCAACCTTTGGAGACGGGATCAGGAAGCGATCTTCTCCCTCGTTTGGTTTTTCTACGCCGCCATTAAAGAAGAAGGTAACATGGGCGTATTTTTCTGTTTCAGCAATGCGGGCCTGCTTTAAGCCTTTCGAAGCTAAATATTCACCAAAGGTGTTCACGATCTCTTCTTCTTTGAAAACGACCTTTTTATTTGGGATCGTAACGTCATACTCCGTGAAGCAGACATAATCTGTTTTAATACGCTCTCCTCGGTCAAAGCCGTCGAAATCATCACAGCAAAAGCAGCGGCTGATCTCTCTTGCACGGTCCGGACGGAAGTTGATAAAAACAACGGAATCTCCGTCTTTAATAACAGCAGTCGGCTCGCCATCTTCTTTTACGATGACTGTCGGCTCAATAAATTCGTCTGTTACATCTTTTGCGTAAGTATTTTCCATCGCCTTAACCGGGCAGGTTTCTTTGATACCCTCGCCCTTTGTCAGCGCGTTATAAGCTCGTTCCACACGGTCCCAGCGGTTATCACGGTCCATCGCATAATAACGGCCGGTGATCGTTGCGATCTTTCCTGTTTCAAACTTTTCGGTCTGCTCTATAAGTTCTTTTACATAGCCAATACCGGATGTCGGTGAGGTATCACGTCCATCCATAAAACAATGGATATAAACTCTGTCTAAACCTTTTCTCTTACAAAGGTCCAAAACCGCGTACATATGATGGTTGTCACTATGGACACCGCCATCTGAAAGAAGTCCGTACACATGAAGATCTGTTCCATTTTTTAAGCAGTTATCGATTGCATCAAGAAGCTCAGGTTTTTCAAAGAAATCTCCATCTTCAATCGATTTTGTAATACGGGTAAGATCCTGATAAACGACTCTTCCGGCGCCCATGTTAAGATGTCCGACTTCAGAGTTACCCATCTGCCCGTCCGGAAGACCAACCGCTAAACCACTGGCATAGCCTTTTACGAAAGGATAGTCTTTCATTAGACCTTCAACCACAGGGGTATTTGCCATATAGATCGCATTTCCCTCCGGGTTATCAGAAAGTCCGTATCCGTCTAAGATCATAAGTACAACTGGTTTCTTCATGTCTCTACTCCCTATTATCTATCTCATTTTCTTTCCAATGTTCTCTACAAAACTGATGTCATTCAGACGTAAGATCTTTGCATATTTTTCTGATTTTACGGAACTGATCACATCTTCATTTTCAAGCGCGATTTCACTGGCTCCGTCAAAAGAGACGATCTTCGTCTGGTTCTTTTCACTGAAACGTCCTTTGATCACGATATCGATCTGGGCATCTGCAGAAAAAGCAATACTTCTGGAATTTAAAGTATGTGCACAAATCGGTGTAGCAAGGACAATATCCGCCGTCGGATGTACGATAGGGCCGCCGGCTGACAGATTGTATCCCGTTGATCCGGTCGGCGTTGCAATGATAATACCGTCTGCACTATAGCGGTTTAAGAAAGTACCGTTAACGACGACTTCAAAATCGATGATGCTCATTGTCTGGCTGCGGTTGATAACAATATCATTTAATGCGATGTCATGGTAGATCACATCATCCCCGCGAATAATGCGGCCATCTAAAAGCATACGCTTTTCAATGTGGCAATTGCCTTCTAACACTTTCTTAAAGTCTGCATCCACATTATTGACATCGATCTCGGTCAGATAACCTAAGGTGCCAAGGTTCACGCCGATCAGCGGAATATCAAGATCGATCAGGTCCTTGGCAACGTGGATAAAGGTACCGTCACCACCCAAAACGATAATGAACTCTGTCTCTTGAGGGACCTGCTCCGGTGAAGCATAGATATAGTTCCCGGCCTCATCCTGACGAGTCAGAATAATGCCCAGACATTTTGCCCCCATTCCTTCTAAAGAAGAAATGATCTTCTCTGAGTATTTCGAGTCCGGATCTTTTACGGAATTTGTTACCAGTAAAAATTTGTTCATTGCTTTCTATCCTGTTGTGAGAATTATTGAACAGTTACTTATCAAGCGCAGCATGTGCCGCATCTACGACAGTATCAATATTCGTTTTATCAAAAACTGATTGTTCAGCAGTCTTTTTCACGTGGATCAAATATTCAATATTTCCTTCCGGTCCTTTAACCGGTGAAAAGGAAAGACCTGAAACCGTTAAGTTGTTTGTCTCTACCAGATCAATGATCTTTTCAATCACTTCTTTATGGACCTTCGGTTCTCTTACTACGCCTTTTTTCCCAACCTTCTCTCTTCCGGCTTCAAACTGAGGCTTAATGAGCATAACAAGTTCTTTATTCTCATCTAAAAGCGGAAGCGCCGCAGGAAGAACTAAGGATAAAGAAATAAAAGAAACATCCACACTTGCAAACTGGATCTTCTCAGGGATATCTTCAGGAGTTACATAGCGGATGTTTGTCTTTTCCATGACCACAACACGCTCATCTTCTCTGAGCTTATAGTGGAGCTGGCCTTTTCCGACATCCACAGCGTAGACCTTTTTTGCACCGTTTTGAAGCATGCAGTCGGTAAATCCGCCGGTCGAAGATCCGATATCCATGCAAACTTTTCCGCTGAGCTCAACAGGAAATTCCTGCATTGCCTTTTCAAGTTTCAGTCCGCCGCGGCTTACATACTTTAAGCTGTTATCCCGAACTTCAACGATCGTATCTTCCGGAAACATCGAACCGCTTTTCGTTTCTTTCTGCCCGTCCACATAGACAGTGCCGCTCATGATCATAGCCTGAGCACGGCTTTTCGACATTTCTGGATTCTGTTCACATACTAAGACGTCAAGCCGTTTCTTCATAAGTCCTCTTCTTCTAAGCGTTTCATAATGGACGGAACATCAATGCCGCATTCTTTAAACTGCTCATTTCTGGATCCCTGTTCCACATTGCTGTTTGGAAGCGCAATATTGATCACGCGTACATCCTTTTTCTGGTTATTGATATAACGAAGCACTGCCATACCATAGCTTCCCGTGATCACATTCTCTTCCATTGTGATCAGCGTCTTATGATCTTCACAAAGCTGTGTGATCAGTTCTTCATCAATCGGTTTTATAAATCGGGCATTTACTAAGCTGACGCTCTTACCCTGCTCCTTTAATAGTTCTCTTACCTTAACGGCATTTTCCATCATAGAGCCGACTGCAAGGATCGCAATATCACGCTCTTTATAGATCATCTCGCTCTTTCCTAAGACGATCGGTTCATCATAATCATCAAGGCCTGCATAGGCTTTTCCTTTTGGATAACGGATCGCAAGCGGCGCATGGAATTTTGACGCAAAACAAAGTGCTTTTTCCAATTCCTTTCCGTTCTTCGGCGCAAAGATATTCATGTTCGGGATCGTTGATAGATACGAGATATCAAAGATGCCCTGGTGCGTCTCTCCATCATTTCCAACAAGACCTGCGCGGTCAATACAGAAGGTTACCGGAAGGTTCTGGATACAGACATCATGCGCGATCTGATCATATGCTCTTTGAAGGAAGGAAGAATAGATCGCAACAAATGGCTTCATGCCGCCGACTGCAAGGCCGGCTGCAAACGTTGCTGCAAATTCCTCCGCTATGCCGACATCATAGAAGCGCTCCGGGTATTGTTTACGAAAATCATTCAGTCCTGTGCCTGCCGCCATGGCTGCTGTGATTGCAACTACTTTATCGTTCTTTTCAGCAAGATGCATCATCGCTTTTCCGAAAATATCAGAATACTCTGTGCCATCACTTTTATGATCCGGTTCACCGGTACGCATATTAAAAGATCCGATACCATGGAAAAGCTCCGGATTCTTCATTGCTGGTCCATAGCCTTTTCCTTTAATGGTTTTTACATGGATCATAACCGCCTGGTCGAAGTTCTTAGCCTCATTGATCAGTTTTACAAGATCTAAAATATTATGCCCGTCTACAGGTCCTAAATATTTAATGCCAATATTTTCAAAAAGCATGCCGGGAACAAAGAACTGCTTGATACTGTTCTTTGTTCTGTGGAGCTGTCTTGAGATCTTTGGTCCAACTGCCGGAATCTTATCCAAGGTTCTGTGAACACCGCTCTTAAACTCAATATAGGACTCGCCTGCACGCATACGGGAAAGATAGGTGCTCATTCCGCCAACGTTTTCCGAGATCGACATCTCATTATCATTTAAGATGATGATCAGATTTCGTTTTAGTTTAGCGGCATTGTTTAATGCCTCAACTGCAAGACCACCAGTTAACGCGCCGTCACCAATAACAGCGATGATGGTAGAGTCTCCGCCTTGCTGTTCATCGGCAGCTGCAAGTCCTAATGCCGCAGCGATAGAGGTCGAAGAATGGCCGGTATTAAAGGCGTCATACTCGCTTTCTCTGCGCTTTGGGAAACCGCTTAAGCCGCCATACTGGCGAAGGCTGTCAAACTGATCCTTTCTTCCCGTCAGCATCTTATGGACATAGGACTGATGTCCGACGTCCCATACGATCTTATCCTTTGGAAGATCAAGACAGAGATGAAGCGCCATGGTAAGCTCGACTGCACCCAAATTAGAAGCCAGGTGTCCGCCTGTGTGGCTTACTTTTTCCACGAGAAAACGCCTGATCTCCCTTGCAAGTTCCTCATAGTCTTTCGGATCAACTTTCTTTATATCATTTGCATTTTTTATCTTATCTAAAATCATATTATTTTTCCCTGTCGATCATGAAAGTAATTAAGTCATTTAAGAAGTCGTTTTTCTGAGGGAAACTGCTTAGTCCTTCAATTGCTGTTTCGGAATAGCGCGCAACATCCTCGCTTGCTTTTTCTAATCCTGCAAAGCTAAGATAGGTCACCTTTTCATTCTTCTCATCGCTTCCTACCGGTTTTCCAAGGACTTCTGTTGTACTGGTTACATCTAAAATGTCATCTCTGATCTGGAATGCAATTCCAACATCACCGGCTATGGTTTCCACTTTTTTTACATCTTCATCGGATGCTCCTGCAAGAATTGCACCGGCCATCATAGAGGCCTGAAGGAGCGCCGAAGTTTTATTGTAGTAGATAAAGTAAAGCTCATCCTCTTTCGTCTTAAAGTCTTCATTCTTATCTGCATAAACATCCAGGCATTGTCCGCCAACCATTCCGTTAATGCCGGCTTTCTTTGCAAGCACAGAAAGAGCTTTAACGCCTTGAAGAACTCGTGCAGCGTCGCTTTCTTTTTCGATCGCCGAAAGGGCAAGTTCAAAGGCACTGTTTAAAAGCGCATCACCTGCTAAGATGCCAAACGCTTCTCCGTACTTTGCATGCGTCGTGGGAAGGCCTCGTCTGAATTCATCATTATCCATGGCTGGAAGGTCATCATGTACCAGCGAATAGGTATGGATAAATTCGATGGCTGCCATAAAAGCATGAAGCAGCGGATCATTTCCATCGTCTTTAAACAGAAGATAGGTCTCCATCATCAGCATCGGACGGACACGCTTTCCGCCTGCCCTTACCGAATATGCGACAGCCTCCGTAATCAACTTTGTATGCTCTCCTTCTTTAGGGAGCTGACGATAAATGATCTCGTTTATGAGTTCAACTTTTTGCTGTAATATTTGTTTGTCCATTACTGTTCTGTGACTTTCTTGATGTCACACTCCACCTTTTCTATTTTCTTGTTGCAGACTTCCACTAAAGAAACACCGTTTTTATAGAGCTCAAAAGACTCTTCTAAAGGAAGTTCACTATCTTCCATCTTTTCGATCAGCTCATCAAGCTGTTCAAATGCTTCTTCTAATGTCAGCTCTTCGAAATTTGTTTTATCACTCATCGTTTGATCTCCTGTATCTCTTTAACCTCTGCTAAGATCTGCCCATCGGTAACAAACAGATTTACTTCTTCTCCCTTTTTGATCTGCTTAATGCTCTTTAGGGATTTTCCTTTAGGATCCGTAGCATAAGCATATCCGGCGGATAGACGTTTTAGCGGAGATAAGCCTTCAAGCCGTTCTGAAAAAAGTCTCGTCCTCTCTTTTACATTACGCATACGATCTGTCATGATCTGTTCGATCACATCAGCCTTTTCCTGAAGACTTTGCTTTTTCTGCATCAGCTGATTCTGAGGAGATAAGGTCTCCATCTTCAAAGCATAATGTTTGATCATATTTTTATGACGGTCTAAATTCCTATCGAGCAAAAGCTTAAGGGTGTATTTATAATCTGCAAGACTCTTTTCAAACTGGTAGTAATCAAAGACTGCAAGTTCCGCCGCTGCACTCGGCGTAGGAGCCCTAAGGTCTGCGACAAAATCTGCGATCGTAAAATCGGTTTCATGACCGACCGCAGAGATCACAGGCGTATGACATTCAAAGATTGCACGAGCTACAATTTCTTCATTAAAAGCCCAGAGGTCTTCCATCGAGCCGCCGCCGCGACCAACAATGATCGTATCCACATCCGTCTGATCCAGATAGGCGATACCTGCTGCGATCTGTTCTGCTGCGCCTTCTCCCTGTACAGCGGAAGGATATAAAAGGATCTGGCAGTATGGATTCCTGCGGGATGCGACATTATAAATGTCGCGGATCACAGATCCGGTTTCCGCTGTAACCACGCCGATTTTCATTGAATAGGCCGGGATTTCCTGTTTATATTCCTCGGAAAACATTCCCATTTCGGAAAGCTTTTTCTTAAGCTCTTCAAACTGTGCTGCAAGATCTCCCTTTCCGGCATCTTCGATCGACTTTGCGTAGATCTGGTATTTTCCGCCTGCCTCATAGACGCTGACGTTTCCATGAACGATAACCTGTTTTCCGTCTTCTAAACGGAACTTCAGCATTGCAGCATCCGAGCGCCACATGACAGCAGCAATCGCCCCGCGCTCATCTTTTAAGGAAAAATAGATGTGCCCGGACGAATGGTATTTCACATTGGAAAGTTCCCCTTTGATATAGATGCCCCTTAAGATAAAGTCATCGTCAAACAGGCGCTTTACATAGGAATTGACCTGGCTTACGGAATAAACCTTTTTCT
>CAMODY010000063.1 GCA_946611595.1 uncultured Clostridia bacterium
GACCATGGTTCGCGTTTAGATCCGATCATTCCGGGCGAAGTCGACAGAGGCGGTGCGATCAACAACATCTCTCCGACGAATCCGATCGGAAAAAATTCCACCGGAATGGCAACCAGCGGATTCCTTTGCGAAGTGCAGAAAGTAACGGATGAAGACTGGGCAGAGTGGAAGCGCAGAGCTCCATGGGCTTTTGAGCGTCATTATGACAAGGCTTTCGGTGTCTGCGTGGAAGGCTGGATGAAAGACTACGAGAACGGAGATAATTATCATGGCTAAAGTTTTTTGTATAGATGTGGCAAAGTGCAGTGGCTGTTACAACTGTCAGTTTGCCTGCAAAGATGAACACTGTAATAACGAATGGCTTCCGTATGCGGCAAAACAGCCGATGACCGGACAGTTCTGGCTGCAGGTGGAAGAGCACGTGGAAGGGACAAAGCCGAAGATCAAGATCCACTACATTCCGGTGCTGTGTAATCACTGCGAGGATCCTGCCTGCATGAAAGCAGCAGAAAATGGTGCCGTCTATAAACGTGAAGACGGGCTTGTGATCATCGATCCGGAAAAGGCAGCAGGACAAAAGCAGATCGCAGAGGCCTGTCCATATGGAGCAATCTATTGGAACGAGGAACTGAAGCTTCCGCAGAAATGTACAGGCTGTGCACATCTGCTCGAAGAAGGCAAAACGCCGCGCTGCGTTGATGTTTGCCATACCGGAGCGATCCGTTTTGGTGATGAAAGCGAATTTACTGACTTTATCAAAGACGCAACAGTCCGCCTTCCGGAATCCGGAACAGGACCAAAAGTATATTACCGGAATATCCCGGGCCGTTTTATCGGAGGAACGCTGTACGATCCGATCGAGGAAGTGGTCGTTCGGAATGCGCGCTGCCGCTTAAGCGGAGACGGAAAGAGCTGGGAGACAACGACAGATATCTTCGGAGATTTCTGGTTTAAAGATCTTCCGCGCGGAACGTTTGATCTCACGATTGAGGCTGATGGGTTTGAAAGTCTATCTTTCAAGGCGCTTGATACGACGAAAGACAGCATTAACCTCGGCGATTTGCCAATGACCCGCAAATAGAAGGATTCTGGAGGAGATTATGAAGATAGAAGAATTATATCAGCAGATCATGTCCGCCTTTTATGCTTTGGATGGTGCAGATGCGCTGCTTGAAGAATGTGTCGAAGTAACGGTTTCTGTGGAGCCAGAGCGCACGCTGCGACCGGAAAATGAACCGCTGTCAACTGTCGAGCGTCCGGAGTATTGCGTTACTGCAAAGCTCAAGGGCTTTCAGGGAGAAGCTTATACAGAAACACCTAAGGCGTTTAAAGGAACGCTTAAAGAGGCACTTGAGATCCGGCCTGATGAAAAAGGAATCAGTGCCATCACGATCTCGGCTCTTAATGCTGCAATGAACTGCCTTGGCCTTGCGCCTGGCTGTTTTCCGGAAGGGGAGCAGGCCCGCATCGATTATGCGGATGCCCTCTGCCGCTACGTGACGGAAAAACACGGAAAGAACAACATCATTCTTGTAGGCTATGACGGCTATCTTGTGAAACGCTTTGTAGAAGAAGGTCTGGATTTCTGGACCATGGACAAGGATCCGGCTAATATTACCCAGAACCGCTTCCATCATGTCGTTGTTAATAACGCAAAGAGAAACCGTGAAAGCAGCTTTATCTGGGGCAAATATTTTATTGTGACCGGCAGCTCACTCTGCAATGGAACGATCGTCCATTACCTCAATTCCGGAAAGGAAATTCTCTTCTACGGAATCACCTGTGCAGGGGCGGCAACCCTTCTTTCCCTGCCTTGGTTTTCAACAGAAAAGAACTGAAATATTACTTATTCAACAGAGGAGGCGCGGAGTGTTTACCGCGTCTTTTTTTTCTTTCAAAAACCCCCTTGACCTTGGAATGATTCCAAAGTTTATATTTTAGTTAGAAGTGAAATGAATCGCGGCAGATCTGTTTTTTCTTACAGATCTGTGCGGTTGATTACGCTGTTATCCAATCATCATTATTTTATGTGAGGAGTGTGAAAATATGGAAAAGGTATTTACTAATTTGACAACTGGAGGACCAATCTCCGTGTATGTCGAGGACGGCAAGATCACGAGAATCCGGCCGCTCCAGGTGCCGGAAGAGGATTACCCGAAACCGTGGACGGTAGAGGACAGAAACGGTAAGAAGTATTCTCCTCCAAAGGCAATGCGTGTTGCGCAGAACATTATGGCCGAAAAGAACAGACTTTACAGCGAAGACCGCATCCTTTATCCGATGAAGAGAGTTGACTGGGATCCGGATGGGGAGAGAAATCCTCAGAACCGTGGTATCTCAGGCTATGAGCGTATCTCCTGGGATGAGGCTGCAACGATCATCGCAAAAGAGATCGATCGCCTTGCACCGCGTGATGAAAACGGTGTATTTGACGGACATCAGATCGCAGCTATCACCGGCTCCCACCACAACTGGGGTATTGTCGGATATAAGATGGCACCGTTCGGAAGATTTTTCTCCATGCTGAACTATACGCCGATCCTTGATAACCCGGATTCCTGGGAAGGATGGATGTGGGGAGCACCGCATATGTACGGTTTCTCCTGGCGTCTCGGACAGCCGGAGCAGTTCGACCTTCTTCCGGATGCATTTAAGAACACTGACATGATCGTGTTCTGGTCCAACGATCCGGACTCCACACACGGTATCTATTCCGGACAGGAGTCTAACATCTGGCGTGTATGGCTGAAGGAAATGGGCATGAAGTGCGTCTTCATCGATCCTTTCTACAACTACACCAACGCAGTCATGGATGGAACCTGGTTTGCACCGCGTCCGGGCACTGATACCGCCCTCGCATGTGCGATCGCATATCAGTGGATCATCGATGATACTTATGATCATTTCTATGTAGAAAACAGAACCGAAGGATTTGAAGACTTCAAAAAATATATCCTTGGCGAAGAAGACGGCGTTCCAAAGACCTGCGAATGGGCAGGCGAAAAGACTGGAATCCCGGCACGCCGTATCCGTGCGCTGGCAAAAGAATGGGCATCCAAACGTGTTGCGATTGCAGGCGGCGTTCGCGGTGGTGAAGGAAGTGCCTGCCGTACTGCGTTCGGAACAGAAGAAGCACGTCTTATCATCGCACTTGCAGCAATGCAGGGTTTTGGTAAACCTGGTGTTTCCATTTGGGGAACAACAATGGGTGCACCTGCAGACTATACCTGGTTCCCGGGTTATGCAGAGCCGGATTCCCAGATGGGTAAATCCCGTGCAGCAAACATCAAATTCCCGGCATCCAGCACTACCCAGCGTCTGTACCGCTTGAATTATCCGGAAGACATTATGAACGGTCACGGTAAATTCATCGGTGAAGGCTTCTGCGGACAGGGCGTACATCAGCAGTTTACCGAGCATGAGTATCCGATCGAAGGAAAAGTCAAAATGCTCTGGCGTTACGGCGGATCCTTCATGGGAACCATGACCGAGACCAACCGTTATGTAGAGCTGTACCGTCACTGCGGCGAGAACCAGCTCGACACCGTTATCAACCAGGACTGCTGGTTCGGCGGCGAAGCAAAATATGCAGACCTCATCCTTCCGGCATGCACGAACTTAGAGCGTAACGACCTTGGTGAGTGGTCCGTCGGCGGCGGATATACCACCCACGCAGAGATCGGAAACAACTGGCGTGTTATCGTTCGTGAAATGAAATGCGTTGAGCCGCTCGGCGAGTCCAAGAGCGACTATGAGATCTTCCAGGAAGTTGCGAAGAAACTCGGCGTTTGGGAGCAGTACACGGACGGCGGCAAGACGGAAGATGAGTGGGCAGAAGCATTCTGGAACATTTCCGAGCTCTCCAAGAGATGCAGCTGGGAAGAGTTCAACAAGAAGGGCTACTACATCGTTCCGGTTCCGGAAGACTATGAAGAGCATCCGGCATTCCGCTGGTACTATGAAGGCCGCGACTGCGATACCCAGGATTACCTGAACCCGAACCTGAAAGTTGAAAACAATATGAACACCATGGAGCCGACCGAGAAATCAAAAGAACTCGGCACCTTCTCCGGAAAACTCGAGTTTGCATCCCGCAGCTTGAAGCATTACATGCCGGATGATGAAGAACGTCCGATCGTTCCTCATTACATTCCTTCCTGGGAAGGCCATGAGACGGAGCTTTACAAGAAATATCCGCTCCAGATCATCAGCCCGCATCCGCGTTTCAGCTTCCATACCCATTACGATACCCATGCAAGCTGGATCGATGAGATTCCTTGCCACCGTATGATCATTGATGGATATGCATACTGGATCGCACGTATCAACCCGAAGGATGCAAAAGACCGTGGAATCAAGACCGGTGACATCATTGAACTTTACAATGACCGCGGAAGCGTTCTTTGTGCAGCAGATGTTACTTACCGCGTCCCGGAAGGCGTTATGCATTCCTACGGCTGCTCTGCGAAGTATGATCCGATCACAACAGAGACCGGAGCTACCGACCGCGGCGGATGTATCAACATTCTTACCAGCAAGAGATGGCTGTCCAAGAATGTTCCGGGTATGGCACCGAACTCCTGCCTGATCGAATGCAGGAAATGGGAATGCTAGGAAAAGGGGGAAAAAGAAATGGCTAAATATGGATTTATCATAGATGTCGATCGCTGCAACGGCTGCTACAGCTGCTTCCTTGCATGCAAGGACGAGTGGATCGGCAACGACCATGGAAAGTATGGAAAGGCAACCGCTGAAGGTATGAACCTGATGAAGGTCAACGAGATCGAATACGGAACCCACGACAAAGTAAAAGTCGACTATATCCCGATCCCGTGCCAGCACTGCAAGAATGCTCCTTGTATCGCAAAACGCCCGGATGCATTTTATGCCCGTCCGGACGGACTCGTGATCTTAGATCCGGAAAAGAGCGCTGACAAGGCACTGCTTCAGGCATGTCCTTATGGCTGCGTTCAATGGAATGCAGAAGCAGGCATCGCGCAGAAATGCAACGGCTGCGCACACATGCTTGACGCAGGTGAGAAACAGACAAGATGCTCTGAGTGCTGCCCGAACCAGGCGCTGATCTTCGGCGATCTGGATGATCCGGAAAGCGAGATCTCTAAATTTGCAAAAGAGCATGCAGACGAACTGGAAGACTTCCAGCCGGCATTCAAGGCAGACGGAGCTGTGAAGTATATGTATCTTCCGAGACCGTTCATCTGCGGTGAGGTTACCTTTGAAGGCGAAGACGTCAAAGGCGCAAAGGTCACAGTGAAATGTGATGAGTGCGGAAAAGAATACAAGACGGAAACTGACTTCTTAGGTGATTTTGAAGTTCAGGGTCTTCCGACAAACAAAGCATTTACGGTTACCATCGAAGCAGAAGGCTGCAAGACGAAAGTTCTTCAGTGCAGAACTGCAGGTTCCGTAAACTTCGGCGAGATCGTACTCGAGAAATAACAATCATTCGGCGGTCCGGCAGACAGCCGGGCCGCATAGAGGAGATAAAAATGAAAAACGCTGTAATTGTTGAAGCATGCAGAACTGCTGTTGGAAATATGGGAGGAGCCTTAAGACCTTTAAGCGCGCTTGATCTTGCGGATGCAGTGATCCGCGGATGCATCGAGCGCAGCGGGATCGATCCGAAAGAGATCGATGAGGTCATTTTAGGCCAGTGCCGTCAGACTTCGGACGAACCGAATATCGCGCGGATCGCTTCCCTGAAAGCCGGGATCCCGGAATCTGCTTCTGCACACACGGTAATGCGCCAGTGTGCAAGCGGCATGACTGCGATCCACAACGGAGCAATGCAGATCATGTGCGGAATTTCTGACGTAGTAATTGCAGGCGGAACAGAGAGCATGTCTAATGCAGTCTTCTATGTCCGTAATGCACGCTGGGGTGTCGGAACCGGCACGACCCAGTTTGTAGATGCATTGACAGAGGGTCAATTTATGTCCCAGCCGCAGGAGACTTATGGTTCCTATAACATGGGAGCTACGGCGGAGAATGTTGCTGAGCTGCTGGGTATCACCCGTGAAGAGCAGGACGCATTTGCCCTTGCGTCCCAGAAGAAGGCAGTTGCAGCGATCGATGCCGGACGTTTCAAAGATGAGATCGTTCCGGTAACGGTTCCGCAGGGAAGGAAAAAAGATCCGATCGTTTTTGATACGGATGAATTCCCAAGACGCGACAGCAGCATGGAAAAATTAGCAAAACTGAAACCGTGCTTCAATATCAAACATGATGAAGAGGGCAGACTCTTTAATGACAGCGAGCTTACAGGTACTGTAACAGCAGCATCCTCTTCCGGCAGAAACGACGGAGCTTCCGCTGTTCTGCTCATGAGTGAGGAAAAAGCAAAAGAGCTTGGCCTTAAACCAATTGCACGCATCATCGGAATGGGATCCGCAGGAAACGATCCTCGCCTTATGGGCCTTGGCCCTGTGGCAGCCGTTCCGAAGGCACTTGAAAATGCAGGCATTACGGATGACGACATCCAGCTTATCGAGCTGAACGAAGCATTTGCAGCACAGTCTTTAGGCTGCATCAAACAGCTTGGCTGGGAAGATAAGATGGACATCATCAATGTCAACGGCGGCGCGATTGCCCTTGGACATCCGGTCGGATCTTCCGGCTGCCGCATCATTGTGACGCTTGTTCACGAGATGAAAAAGCGTGGACTGAAATATGGTCTTGCAACGCTTTGCATCGCAGGCGGCATGGGTCAGGCGACCGTTATCGAGATGTGTGATTAAAAAACTTGTTAAAAAACAGGTAGGATAGGAAACAACGATAAAGCAGTAGTAAATCATCCGAAAGGAGCAAAGAATCATGACAAACTATTTTGATCTGACAGGAAAAACCGCAATGATCATGGGCGGAGCAGGCGGACTTGGAAAACTGATTGCAAAAGCATTTGCAGAAGCAGGCGCAAGCGTAGCAATTGCTTCCCGTACAGAAGAGAAGCTGAAAGCAGCCTGCGAAGAACTGAAAGAGCAGACCGGAAAAGAATTCAAATACTATGTATGTGACGCTACCAAAGAAGATCAGGTTGAAGCATGTGCAGCAGCATTTGTAAAAGATTTCGGCAAAGTTGACATTCTTGTTAACTCTCAGGGTATCAACAAAAAACACCCGATCACAGAGTTCCCGGTTGACGAGTTCGAGATGACATTAAATGCAAACGTTACATCTATCATGATGACCTGCAAACATTTTGGAAAATACATGATGGAGAACAAATACGGAAAGATCATCAACGTTACTTCCGTTCGCGGCAAGATCGCAACAAAGGGACCTGGAAACGCAGCTTACTGCGCAAGCAAAGGTGCGCTTGACATGCTGACAAAACAGCTCGCATCTGAATTCGGTCCATATGGCATCACGGTTAACGGCTTCGGACCGAACATCATGAAGACACCGATGATGAACAAGATCTTTGAAATGCGTGCAAACGAAGCAGGTGTTACGGTTGAGAAATATCTTGAGATGCAGGCTGCAAACCTTCCGCTTAGAAGAATGTCTGATCCGGAAGACTGCGTCGGAACAGCACTGTTCCTTGCAGCACCGGCATCCGATTTCCTGACAGGAAACATCCTTTATCCGGATGGCGGTCTGACAGCTATCGGCTAATTGGAAGCCAGACTTCAAAGAAGCCGGTAAGTGTTCCGTCGTCTAAGACGCTGCATACGAGATTGCCTCTTGCATCTCCGGCAACGGTATATCCGTTCCGGGCTGCATAGTCATAAAGGTAATTGATATGCTTCGGAGAGAAGGCGTCCTTACCGGAACTTTTGAACACGCTGTGGATGCAATCTACAGACGGCTGATGTTTGACAGGAGACTGGATCGGAACAGAAAACTCGTCCACGTAATCCATTTCCAGGGAAAAGCCCCAGGAATAATGGTGGGCGTGCTGATCTTCCGGCTCTGTCGGCATCTCAAAATAGCGCTGAAGAAATGGCATATAGGAAAGCCACTGTTTGGAAAGTTTCTGCATTTCGTCGCTGTTATCGTAATCCGTGTCATAGCGGTTTAAATAGCAGACGACTTCCGGGCAAGGCTCAATGTTGATCTTTCCCATGGTTTCTTTGACACGTTTGACCTGTTCTAGATGCTGGTTGATGCGGCGAAGAAGGAGTTCCTGATGATGGATCAGATCCTCTAACTCGTCTTTCTTCTCACCAAGCATGTCGAGCAGATCCCCGTAATAACAGTCGGAGACCATATAGGCGATCTGAGGAATGCCGAAACCGAAGTTTTTATACCAGAGGCAGTCAATGAGGAAATTGATATCCCACGCATCATAGTAACGATAATCGTTCTGCTTATCCTTTGTGGGAGTAACAACACCTTTTTTCTCATAATAGCGTAGCAGATCGGTAGAAATACCGAGGATTCGTGCAACATCACCAATTTTATACTGCATCATGACCAGCCTCCTTTAGCGCCGGATTTGTAAAACTTCCTGTTCATTATACTTTATCAGGATGGGATTGTAAAAAAATAAAGTGGTTTATTGACAAGTTGTTAGTTTAAGAAAGTGAGGAAGTAATTATGGCATACATGCCCCTTGACAAGAGCAAACTTTATCTTGAAACCGAAAAAATGACAAAGATCTGGGATCTTTCCCAGCCTTGGGGATGGGACACCCCGCTGTGGCCGTTCCCGGGAGCAAGAGCTGACCTGCAGTTCCCGCGTGGACAGTATCTTGAGCGCTTCCACAAACGTACCTGTACATATACCGGTACACTTCATGCAGCAACTCACTGCGATGCTCCGAACCACACTCTTCATGAGGAAGAAGTAGACCGCGAGCGTTATGGATATACACTTGCAGAAATGAAACTTGAGCATGCGATCGGCACAGGCGTTATCGTCGATCTGACCTGGATGTATGACGAGTTTGAAGAAGCATGGAACAAAGCTCAGGGCGATCCTGCAAAAATGGGCGAGTTCGCTGAGACTCCGGATAAGAAGGGTGCAATCTGGCACATCATCACTCCGGAAGATGTTCAGAGAGGTCTGGATAAAGACGGCCTTGAGATCCGTCCGAATGACTTCGTAGTATTGAATACAGGTTTCCATCGTTTCTGGAGAAAGAACAACGACAAATACTTCAACTATTATCCGGGAAATGGTCCGGAACTGGCTTACTGGCTGCTGTATGAGAAGAAGATCAAAGCAATCGCTGGTACTTACGGTGCATCCGATTCTCCTGTATGGCATTGCCCGGTTAAGCAGGAAATGCCTTGGCTTGCAACAAACTACAAACTGGCTACCGGCCGTGACATCGATGTAGATTATCCGGACTATGAGCCATGCCACCGTCTGTATGGACAGCACGGCCTTATGGCAATCGAGAATGCAGGCGGAGATATCGATCAGGTAACAGGAAAACGTATGATCCTTTGCGCATTCCCGTTCCGCTGCGAAGCAGCTGACGGCGGATTCGTACGTCTTGTTGCATGGGAAGAAGGTTCATTCTAATGAAAACATTATCAGACATTAAAAAAATCGCAGTGCTCGGCGCCGGAACCATGGGGCCGGGCATTGCCCAGACATA
>CAMODY010000064.1 GCA_946611595.1 uncultured Clostridia bacterium
AAATACAACGGGAACTCGTTGTTCCCTGATCCAATGCCATAATATATTTTTTCATCCTACACCTCCAATAGATGTCCCTAATTCCTCAAAATAATTATAGCATTAAATATCTCCATTAGACAGATAAACCCTATAAAAAAGCAAAAAAATCCCACCACCTTTTTGCGTATAAATGTGGTGGGTAAAATTCATTTTGCTTTAGTCTGTTTTATTTCAGGAAGCCGGCGATGATCTGCTGCTCTGCCTCTTCTTCTGAAAGACCTAAGGTCATGAGCTTCATAAGCTGCTCTCCTGCAATTCGTCCGATTGCTGCTTCGTGGATCAGTGCAGCATCAAGATCGTTTGCTACGATATCAGGGCTTGCGGAAATCTTTGCATTGTCCATGATGATAGCGTCGCACTCCGTATGGCTAGCGCATTTTGCGTTACCGATGATGTTTGCCTTAAAAGTCTGGGTAGAATCATCCTTTGCAACTGCACGGCTGATCAAATCGCAGGTGGAATCGGTTCCATTCATTTCGACATCAAAGATCGCATCTGCATGCTGTTTGCCATGTGTCATCAGCTTATCGCGGACAACCAGCTTTGCACCTTCGCCTTTTAAAATCGCTTTGGTATCACGCACGGTGTTGTCAATACCTTTGATCTGGGTAGTCTCCATTTCCATGTATCCACCCTCTTCGATCTCAACAACGGTAGTCGGGTTCATAATATTCTCGCCAACAGCATCCGGATCGTTTTCACCGTAATGCTTTTCGATATATTTCACCCTTGCATTCTTTCCAACATAGAAGGTATGGATACCGTCATGCTGGCTTGACTGGTCACCGCAGTTATGAATACCGCAGCCAGCTACGATCGTGACATCCGCATCTTCGCCGATAAAGAAATCATTATACACCATGTCCTTTAATCCGCTTTCGGAAATGATGACAGGGATATGTACGCTTTCATTCTTTGTGCCCGGTTTGATGATGATGTCGATGCCCGGTTTATCTTCTTTTGTTACGATATCAATATTGGCAGTCGTGTTTCTTCCGCCAAGTGCTCCGTTGCTGCGGATGTTGTATGCGCCCTCCGGCACACCGTGGATATCCGCTACCGTCGCAAGTAAATCCTGTTGAATCTTGTCCATAACTATCTCGCTTTTTATTATTATTTCTTGTGGTCCATTAACTGGATCCGGTTCTATTTCTTCCAATCGCGAGCGCTTTCTATCATGCGCTCATTTCAAACGCCGCTCTACTGATAGAACTTGCAGCCTGCCGTTCCCTTGAGCAATTCCGGAAGGATCGCATCCTTTTTATCATTCGCTACGATCTGTCCGTCCTTTAAGACTACGATCTCATCTGCAATATCCAGAATTCTTTCCTGGTGGGAAATGATCAGGATGCTGCGTGCCCTGTCTTCTCTCATCTTTTCAAACACCTTGATCAGATTAGAAAAACTCCAAAGGTCAATTCCTGCCTCCGGCTCATCAAGCACGCTGAGTTTTGTATTGCGGGCGATCAGCTGTGCGATCTCAATTCTCTTAAGCTCGCCGCCACTTAAAGAAGCATCCACCTCTCTGTCGATATAGTCTCTTGCGCAAAGACCGACTTCGCTAAGATATGCACAAGCCTGTGCTGTTGTCGTATCTTTTCCTGCGGCAAGACTGATCAGGTCCTTAACCTTGATGCCCTTAAAACGCACCGGCTGCTGGAATGCAAAGCTGATGCCGAGATTCGCTCTGTCTGTGATGGACATATGCGTAATATCGTGGCCATCAAAAATGATCTGCCCCTCTGTCGGCTCATAAATACCGACGATCAGTTTTGCCAGGGTCGACTTTCCGCCGCCATTCGGACCTGTGATCGCGATGAATTTTTCATCTTCGATCGTAAGGCTGACATTATTTAAAATTTCTTTGTCTTTGTCATTTTCATCCTTAACGGATAATGAAACATTTTTAAGTTCTAACATTTGGTTTCCTTTTTGTCTTTTATTATTGTCTATGCAAAGGCTTCGTATGTTTATTGCAATATGAATCTCTATGTAGCATTAAATGTATGATACGCGGCCGGTGCCGTCTGCAAACGCTTCTACCTTTGCAACCATACCGTTGATCATTACGAACTGCGGTCCTTTGTGTCCGATGTCTGCATCCATGATGATCGGAACGTTTAAATCAGCGAGGCGCTCTTTTACAACCTGCTCATAGGTCGGAAGCGGTGTTCCATCAAAGCCTTCATTGTCATAGAACAGAGGACGTCCGAAAACAAAACCTTTTGCATGGTCAAACCATCCCATCTGGCGAAGTTTCCAGAGACCTTCCATCATCTGCTCACATCCGAGATCAAAGCTCTCAAAATACCAGATAATGCCATCCTCTTTGTATTTTTCAATAAACTCACAGGTTCCATCAAACGGAGTTCCCGCGATATTTAAGATCACATCAAGGCATCCGCCGAGGAGACGTCCCTGCATGGAAACAGGAGACTGTCCACAAGCAATCTTCCATTCTACCTTTTTGTCAGCTCTATATCCTTCAAGACCGGTTTCGTGTTTTCCAAAACCATCCTGATAGGTATAAAAGCTGGACTGTACTTTTACATATCCCTTCAGGACATCAAGTCCTCGCATAACACTTTCATCCCATGGTTCCATACCAAAGTCCGAGAAATTGCAGCCATAAGCCGTTGCTACGTCAGCTTTGGTTGTAAGGTAATAAAGGATCGAAGTGTTGTCAGAATATCCCTGTACCCATTTCGGCTTTGCTTTAAAAAGCTCAAGGTCTACATACGGGAGCATCTCAGCAAGGTAATCTCCGCCGCCTGCGGAAATGATTGCCTTTACCTTATCTTCTTTAACGAGCGCATTAAATTCAAATGCTTTATCTTTTCCACTTCCGCTGCGTCCGAACTCATCCGGATCAGCAAATACATTATTTGTAAAAACAGCACCAAAACCATTGCGTGCCATTTTATTTGCTCCGTGATTAAAACGATACTGTTCGATCGGATCATCTACCGGGTGGCTCATTGCCGTAACACCGATCCAGTCACCTTCTTTCAGATATTCAGGAATGATCATACTACTTCTCCCTTCAAATACGATCTTATAAGTTTAACAGCAGGAATCTCATCTCGACTTCGCGTACTGTTTTTCACAAATTGCGTAATGTTTATTTTAACAGTTATCTCCTAAAAATCCAATATCAAGGAATCGGTTTTTAAAGTTTTTTGCCAGATCTCATGGCAGATATATTTCCTTACCTAAATCTACAGAATACAGGATCATTTCCGTAACCGGAAGGCCAAGCGCCGCTTCGATAGCTTTTGCGTATTGTTCCTGCTGGCCAATATACTTTTCTTTAAAGTAGTCTTCCTCATGGCCTCTATCGGTTTTATAGTCCACTAATACGACATGCTTTCCGGATGCATCTTCTTCCACAAAGAAAGCATCAATGATACCCTGCATAAGACCTCCGGGGATTCCATCGATCTCGTAAGACATTACAAACTGCTGCTCTCTTCGCAAAGTGCCTTCTAAAGCCGCCTTTCTCATTCGGCCTCCAATATCTGAGTTAAGGAAGGTAACGATGCATTCCGGCTCGATCGCCTCTTTTGCCTCTGTTGTAAGATGGCCGGAATCTTCCAGCGATTTAAGTTGGGTGCTAACTTCTAAAGCAAGGGCCACTGTATCTTTTTTCATTGTCTGCTCAATTGCCGCATAATCTAACAGTTCAAAGAATTTATGGTATGCATTGCCGCGCTCAGCTCCTGTAAGACCTTCTGCCGTGAAGCGCTTCTCATATTTCGACTCATCCTCGCTGTCCCTGTCAGTCTCCTGCTTTTCCATTTGTGAAGCAGTTACTTTGATATTTGCCCTTGTTGCAGCCTCATATGGATATTGATAAACATAAATTCCGGCGCTTAAAGCCGCATCATCAGTCTGGACAGAGCCAGCGCTTGAAGCTTCGCTATCTTCCTGTGCAGATTCACTTGCTTCATTGATCAGCTGTTCAATCTCTACACGCCTTGACTGCTCATCAAAAAGTTCTTCTGCTCTATCGATCTCAACTTCTTCTAAATCCTTGATCGTCCACTGAAAGACCTGCCGCTCCTCTTCACTTGCACATTTCATGGCATCTGCAAGTAACAGAAGATAGCTATTATCTTTTCTTATGCTTCCGGCGTCAGGAAGAGCTTTAGGGATATCCCCTTCCCACACTTTCCGCTGCGTCTTCATAGTTCCGCTTGAGCCCGTGATGATCAGTTTTTCTTTTGCGCGGCTCATGGCAACATAAAGCAGACGAATCTCTTCTGCAAAGATTTCTGTTTTCTTCTTTGCGGCGATCGTCTCCATTAGCAGTGTTTTCTTCTTGATACGAGTATCTGTATTTCGGTATTCGATTCCGACACCAATTTCATCATCTAAATAGATCGGGCTTGCGCTCTCTAAGTTGGAAATCTGTTTTCCGCCGTCTGCTAAGATAACAATCGGAAATTCCAAACCCTTGGATTTATGAATCGTCATCATTGTCACAGCATCTTCTGCGCCGGAGATTCCTTCTGCACTTCCAAGGTCCATATCAGATTTTTGCATGGCATCAACGTAACGCAGGAAGTTAAAAAGACCGTTATATGAGCCATTTTGATAATTAGCAGCAATTGTCCTTAACGCATCTAAATTGGCCCTTCGTGCTTCTCCGTAAGTCATAGCAGAACACATGTTGTAAAGTCCCGACTCTTCAAGTACTTCTTTTAAGAACTGGGCAAAACTGAAATGCAATGCCTTTTCGCTCCAGCTTCGAAGCCGCTCTAAAAATCCTGACAATTTTCCCGCTGTATCATCTGACTGTTTTTCAAGATACATAAAGCAGGCCGGATAAAGCCTGAACGGACTGCCGGTATAATTTGTTTTGATCCTTGCAAGACCATTGGCATCAAGGCCTGCAACAGGACTTAAAAGCACTGCTGCGAGCGGAATATCCTGATACGGATTATCAATGATCTTTAAAAGATCTAATGCAAGACGAATCTCAAAGGAACCGAAGAATCCTTTACTGGAAGACTTTCTGACAGGAATATGCCGATCGGTCAGCATTTTCTCCAAGCGCGGATTGTTGGTCTTACGTGTCAGGATTGCAATATCGGAATAGACGGCTTTTCGCATGGCGCCGTCATTTTGTTCATCTTTCACATAATAGCTGTCTATGATCTCTTCAATCTTTCGTGCGACCTCATAGCTTTCAGCGTTCTTGCCATCAGCTCCTCCGCCATCGACAAAAAGCACTTCAGGGATCATCTGTCCCGGAACCGTCTCTTCCGGATAATTTGCTCCTGCACTCATCCGGTTTCCATCTGTATAATCGATGCCTCCGACATCAGGCAGCATGATCTTTTCAAAGATAAAGTTGATAAAGTCAACAACCTCTCTTCGGCTTCTGTAGTTATCTCCTAAAATGATACGTTTTCCAACATCAGAACCTTCGGTATAGTCGTTGTACTTTTCAATAAAAAGATCCGGGCAAGCCATACGGAAACCATAAATACTCTGCTTTACATCGCCCACCATAAAGACATTCGGACGGCCGAAGCGTGCCGAAGATAAGGCTTCGATCAAGGCATCCTGCATACGGTTCGTATCCTGATACTCATCTACGATGATCTCTTTTGTCTGCTGTGCAATGCTATCAGCGGCAGCTGTATAAACAAGATTTCCATCTGCATCGCGGTGCATTAACACACCAAGCGCAAAATGCGCTACGTCATTAAAATCCGCAATCTGTCTGTCACGTTTTGCTGCGTTCAGTTTCCTTGTAAATTCAAGCGTAAGGTCCGCGATGGTCTTTGCAACATCTGCACATTTTCCCATGTCAATGTGCATAGATTCTAAATCCTGATAAAAGAATTTCTCGGCTAATTCTTTCAGTTTTTTGCGGATATCCCCATATAGCGTCTGTGCCGCACTCCTTAATTCCTCATCGATTTCGTCGCTCTTCTTTGCACGCGGCAAGGATTTCCAGTCTCCGAGAGTTTCTTTTATTGTATAAATCTTATTATCAAAGATCAGATCATCTTCCAGTTTTTGCAGCTGTTCCAATACCGCTTCAAAATTGTCGCGATAAGGAAATGGTCCCCAGTTCGCATCACAAAGAGCAATTCCGCGGCGCGCCATGTTTTTCAGCGTCTCCTCTTCGCTCTTTAAGTACTTTCCGAGAATCTCAAGCCACTTATTTTCATCATTAAAATCTCCACCGCCTAAACGTTCGGCGCGAAGATAGGCCCCCACTGCATTCTCGATCCACAGTTCCGGTTCCGGATGACTCTGCGAATATTTATATAATGTCAGGATGATATCATCGAGTTTTGCATCGTTTTTATCGGTATAGTAGTTAACGAAATTAAGGAACTTATCTGTGGGATGTGCATAGTGATCTTCGATCATATCTGCAAGCACATCCTGCATCAAAAGATTGACTTCTGCCTCATCTGCAATGCGAAAGGCCGGATCAATATCCACATACTGAAAGTTTTCCCGCACGATATCCATGCAGAGAGAGTCAATTGTAGAAATCCGTGCACTAAAAACGCGCATCTGCTGCCCTTTTAAGTGTTCCCGTTTTTCTTCTGACAATGTGTTGTCCTGCAGTGCGGCACGTATCCGTTTATATATTTTTTCTTTCATATTGGCTGCAGCCGCCTTGGTAAAGGTCACGATGATCAAAGAGTCAACACTGACTCCCTCTTCGATGATCATCCGAACAACACGTTCTACAAGCACCGTTGTTTTTCCGGAACCTGCGCCCGCACTGACTAAGATGTTCTTTCCTTCTTCTTTTATAGCGGAGTCCTGCGCCGGATTCGGTCTAAACTCTGCCATAGACTTCTGCCTCCATTTCTGCTTTCGTTAATTTCGTCTTTTCCTGCCAGTCAGTTCCAAAGCTTCCCGCTTCAAACTTACAGATATCTCGGAACTCACAATATACACAGGCATTGGCCCGCTCCTGTTCGAAATACGGATGAATATCAATATTGCCTGATTTGATTTCCACGCTTATAGACTCGATTTTATCTTCCACAAAACTAATCAGGTTTTCGAACTCTCCGGTATTTGCAACTGCTGCCGCCTTAGCAGGTGTGCCATCATTATTTAATTTAACAGGCACGATCATACTGCTTGTTCCCGGAGTAAGTCCCGTATCAATTGCCTGAAGCATTCCCTCTTCACAGGAAGTTAAGCCGCTCAGTTTAAAGCGCTCATTTGCCTCAGCTTCATCTTTTACAAACTGATCATTGATCCGGTAATAATATACGCCGCCCGGTTTAACGTCCTTTTCCGGATATTCTTCTTCATAATGGCTGATCGCCTCCTTTAGATATGCGACCAACTGTAGCTGAAGACCGGAATAAATATCAGCAAGTTTAAACTCTTTCTGACCTGATTTGTAATCAATGATCTTTACATAAACATCGTCTCCGTCGTAGATATCAACGCGGTCGATCTTACCTTTAAAACGAACGCCTTCGCCCAGTGTATTTTGAAATTCCATCTCGTAAGCATCCGGTTCATAAAGCCCGGCCTTAACCTGCGCCCTTAAAACATCGGTCGTCTTCACTGTTACATCTGTGATCCTTTTTACAAAGAATTCATTTCTCGAAGAGCTATCCATGATATCAGACGGCATTTCAGAAAGCGCTTCCTGCACGCATTCTTCTGCAAGGCTTCGGCTGACATCTTCCGGCACATTCCGATAGGAATAGCCGGACTCTTCTAACGCACCAGAATATTTTTCAAGTGCAGCGTGATAGATGGTTCCGACATCCGTTGCAGCGATCTCATACTCCGGTCTTTTCTCCAGACGGATACCATAAGATAAGAAGTGCTTAAACGGACACTCGCTGAACTTTTCATAACGGCTTACGCTTCCGGAAAGAACATCTCCATAAAGATCTAATGCCACTTGCGGATCAAGCGCCGTCTGCGCATTGGAAAAATAAGCCGCATTCAAAACCTGCTTTAAAACAAATGGATCTTCATAGGCAAAGAACTTAAGAAGTGCTTCATCCGGCTCTTTCCGGAGCTGAACTGAAAGTTCTCTTAAAGCCTGCGCCTTCCATTTAATATCAGGGAGCTGGTCAATATAGTGAATCGGCAGAGAGGAAACAAGTTCCGGAAGTTCTTCGATAATATAGGACGGCTCGAGTTCTTCTCCATCCTCGCCGCTCGCTGCATATGTAATATAGAGCTTCTCTGTCGGCTTATTCAGCATCAGATACAGATAGAAACGCTGGTTATACATGTTTTCTGTTGCGGTAGGCGCAAGCTCAAATCTCTCTGTTTTGAGGAACTCTCTGTCTCTTGCAGAAAAGACTCCGGCCGGTTCTGAAGCCGATGGAATCTTCCCGTTATTTGCGCCTAAAAGGAACAGAACCTTTATATGATCAAGACGAGTCCTTGTAAGGTCTCCAACCATCAGTGTATCCATCGTCGGAGGGATCACGCCAACTTTGATTTCTGAGATTCCGCTTTCTAAAAGCAGTCTGAAATCTTTTATCGTAAGCGGCTTAGAACCGGAAAGCAGTTTTGTCTTTTCAAGCAAGTTCATAAGCAGATCATACACCTGATCATATTCCCTTTGTTCTTTGAGCCTTCCCTGCTCTTTTAAAGCTTTTGCCTTTTCTTCAATCTTTTCACTTACATGGTTTCTCCTAAGCTGGCGGATCAAAGCATCCACATAATCAGCCGCTGTCATGTCCTTGTGGCTGATATCGCGGTAAAAAGTCCTGACATCATCCAGCACTTCCTGTCTTATCCGGTTGATCTCAGTTAAATTCCACTCCTGTCCGGCATACGGATCTACCGCAAGCTCTTCCTCGCTTGGTTCAGGACCGTAGAGTTTTTTATTCCGCTCCATGTCGTTATACCACGGACGGATTCCTTTGATACCAAATTCCAGACAATAATTTTCCATGCGGCAGATGTCGTCCATGGAAATATCTGTAAGCCCGGTTTTCAGATAAGTAAAGATACTTTCATGAGAGAAGCGCTGCTCCATCAGACTGATCACAGATAAAAGATAACGTGAAAGCGGATTATCCGTGATGCACGATTTATGATCGATGAAGTAAGGGATTTCAGCCTCTTCAAAGAGGGTTTCGATTTTTTCGTGATAGCTTTCCATATCACTTGTAATCACGGCAATCTCTCTGTAGCGATAAGCTTCATCCCGGATCAGCCTTAAAATCTCTTTCGAAGCAAATAAAACCTCTTCTTTGGGGTCTGCTGCCGGAAAGATGCCGCATCTGATTCTCTTTTCCTGCTCCGTCAGGTCAACATCAGGCAATACCTTTGCCCCAGCATCTGCAGCCGTCTCCAGCAGCTTAAAATAGGTTTGATTGCTCAAATGGAAGAGATCATATTCCGGACAGTTTTCGCGGATTCTCTCTTTCGAAATCGTGATCGTTACATTAACGTCAGCTGCATACCTTAAAAACTGCTCTAACAGGCGGTACTGC
>CAMODY010000065.1 GCA_946611595.1 uncultured Clostridia bacterium
TCCGGTCGTATCTGCGCTGAACATGGTCTGAATAGAGTCTATGATCGCAACCTCCGGCATCTCCGATCGGATCGCACTTTCTACGACCTCAAGATCCGTTTCCGCCAGAAGTTTCATATTGTCATTAAAAGTGCCGATGCGGTCTGCCCGCAGTTTGATCTGACTTAAGCTTTCCTCTCCTGTGATATAAAGCACTTTGTGCCCCGCATCACTAAGATTCTTGCAAAGCTGGGTCAGAAGCGTCGATTTTCCGATTCCCGGATCGCCGCCTACAAGAACTAAAGAGCCTTTGATAATGCCGCCTCCTAATACGCGGTCAAACTCTTTCATTCCGGTCTCTGTTCGGACGCTGACAGTTGCCTCGATCTCGCTCATGGCAACCGGCTTTTTATCTTCAGAAAGACGCATGGAAGCATGCGCTCTTCCCGGAGCCGCCTTTACACTCTTTTGGGAAGGAGCTTCCACAAAAGTATTCCATTCATGGCAGGCAGGACACTGCCCCGCCCACTTAGCGCTTTCAAAGCCACATTCTTTACAGAAAAATATCGTGTCTTTTGCTTTTGCCATGTTAGTTTCTTTGTGCGGCTTTCGCCTTCTTCTCCTTTACTTTCGTTTTCGGCTCTGCAGCCGCTTTCTTTCTGGGTTTTGCAACTGTAAAGACCAGTTTGTCCCCATCTTTCGGATGCTTAATGGAAACAGTATCTCCGCGTTTGATCTTGCCGGAAAGGATTTCTTCTGCAATCTCATCTTCTAAGAGAGACTGCACCTTTCTCTTAAGTGCACGTGCTCCGTATTTCGGATCGTAGCCCTGATCTACCAGGAATACTTTCGCACTGTCTGCAACACGAACATTGATATTCATCTGCTCTTTTGCACGAGCCTTAAACTCTTTCAGCAGGATCTCAATGATGTCTTTCATATTCTCTTTTGACAGAGCCTCGAATACGATGATGTCATCGATACGGTTGATGAACTCCGGCCGGAAGATATGTTTGATCTCGTCCATAACGGAAGATTTCATCTTCTCATAATTCGCCCGGTCATCTTTTTCTGTCGCAAAGCCAAGGCTCTTCGGCTCCATGATCCGCTGCGCACCGGCGTTACTTGTCATGATGATGACGGTATTCTTAAAGTCTGTCATGCGGCCATGTGCATCAGTGATGCGGCCATCGTCTAATACCTGAAGCAGAACGTTAAAGACATCCGGATGTGCTTTTTCGATCTCATCAAAGAGGAGGATCGAATACGGATTTCTTCTGACCTGCTCAGAAAGCTGTCCGCCTTCGTCGTATCCCACATATCCCGGAGGCGATCCGATCAGCTTGGACACACTGTGTTTTTCCATATATTCGGACATATCAACTCGGATGATCGCATTCTCTGTGCCGAACATTGCCTCTGCCAGCGCCTTGGAAAGTTCTGTCTTACCAACACCTGTTGGTCCTAAGAACAGGAAGGTTCCGATCGGTTTATTCGGATCTTTGAGTCCCACTCTGCCTCTGCGGATCGCTTTGGCAAGTGCGGTAACAGCTTCGTTCTGTGCAACCACTCTCTTATGAAGCGTCTCTTCTAAGTGGCGCAGCCGCTCGCCTTCTTCCTCTTCGAGTTTTCGGACAGGGATCTTTGTCCACTTCGACACAACGTCAGAAATATCTTCTGGTCCCACTTTCAGCCTGCCGCCACTTTCATCTAACAATTTCTGGCGGTAGTCATCAATGCGTCCTCTTAGGATGCGGATATCCTGATGGGTCTCGGACGCCATCTTGATGTTTCCATGTTTTACATAGTTTTCACGCTTTGTTTCCATCTCTTTGAGTTTTTCATCCATCTCCTTAAGATCAGGGGGAAGGATATAGGAAGATAAGCGGACCTTGGAGGAGGCCTCATCGATCAGATCGATCGCTTTATCCGGAAGGAAGCGGTCGTTGATATATCTGACAGAGAGATTAACTGCAGATTCAACCGCTTCATCTGTGATCGTTACGTTATGATGATCTTCATATCTCGGACGCAGACCTTTCAGGATCGCGATCGTCTCTTCCTTGGTCGGCTGCTCTACATGCACCGGCTGGAAGCGGCGTTCAAGCGCTGCATCTTTTTCAAAGTGCTTGCGGTATTCATCAAGTGTCGTTGCACCGATGATCTGAATCTCGCCTCTTGCAAGTGCCGGCTTTAAGATATTTGCAGCATCAATGGAACCTTCTGCTCCACCTGCACCGATCATTGTATGAATTTCATCCATGAATAAAATGATGTGTCCATCATTCTTTACTTCATTAATGACTCGTTTTACACGCTCTTCAAACTCGCCGCGGTATTTGCTTCCGGCTACCATTGCGGGAAGGTCTAAGGCCAGAACACGTTTAGAGGCAACAGGGCCTGCGATCTCGCCCTGGACGATCTTCTCTGCCAAAGCTTCTGCGATACTCGTCTTACCAACACCAGGTTCTCCAACCAGGCACGGATTGTTTTTGGTTCTGCGGCTTAAGATCTGAACAATACGGCTGATCTCGTCTTCTCTTCCGATGATCGGATCAAGTTTTCCGCTCTTAGCCTCTTCATTTAAATCACGACTAAAATCCTTCAAGATGCCTTCGGTTTTCTGTCCATTTGCCTGAGTGCCGGCGATATCTTCTTTATGTTCCGCCGGATTTGCTCCCATTGCAGCAATCAGGTCGTTATAAAGCTGCTGCCTGTTTACACCGAGTCCTGAAAGAATGCGGATAGCCGCACTATCTTCTGCTTTTAAAAGCGCAAGAAGTAAATGTTCTGTTCCGACTTCTGCGATATGGAAGCGCTCTGCCTCTTCTCCTGCATCCTGCAGAATGGCCTCGGCCTTAGGTGAAAAGCATTCGCCGTCACTTACAACCACCATATCAGGGGTGTTAAAGGTTTTCTTGATCAGGCTCTTAACCGCCTCGGTCGTAATGCCATGGGCAGAAAGTACTTTTTGCGCAACAGAGCAATCCACGACCGTAAGTCCGATCAGGATGTGTTCTGTTCCGATATACGTCATTCTGAGCTCAGCAGAAACTTCTGTCGCTTCTGCAATCGCTGCCTGCGCCATTTTTGTAAATGGTCTTCTCCTCATTACTATCTCTCCTCTATTTCATTTCGTCGTATAAATCATCGATCAGCTGCTTAAATTCCTCCCGGGATAAGCCTTTACAGATCCCGCGGGCGACGAGCGGCTTTAAGTATGCACGCATTTTATCGATCGACTGCATTTTATCTACGTCAACAGAAACGACCGCACCTCTTCTCCGGTCGACTTTTAAAAAGCCGTCCTGTCTCAAGGTTGTGTATGCTTTGTTGACTGTATGCATATTGACGCCGATATCATCCGCAAGAGCTCTTACAGAAGGAAGCGAATCGCCTTCCTTGATCTGGGAAGTTGCGATTGCCAAAAAGATCTGGTTTCTTAATTGGATATAAATAGCTTCATCGCTATTGAAATCGATTTCTATAAACATAGAAAGACCTCTCGTTCTAATTGTTATACGAATGGTATAACATATGTCACGGGAAGTCAATCTACTATAACTATCGCGATATTAAATTTCTGTTACATTTTTCTTAAATCTTAAGAATTCAGCAATTATTCCTGTGGATGATCGATCCTATCCTGAACCTCATCATAGATTTTATCTAAATCACCCTGTACTTTGCTGACTTTCTGTGTTGCCGCATCTGCAAAATCCTGAGCGTGTGTCTCAGCAAAGTCTTTTACTTCCTCTGCTTTATCTTCTGCTTTGTCTGCAAAGTCTTTTACTTTTTCTTCTGCATTATCTTTAAACTCTTCAAACTTTGCGCTGGCAGTTTCGGTATACTCTTTTACTTTCTCTCCTGCTTTGTTTGAAAACTCTTCAAGTTTTGCTTTTGCATTCTGTACAGTCTCGCTCTCAGCAGCTTTCTTTGCTGCCTCGCTGATCTCCTCACCTGCCTGCTTTGCATATGCTTTTACTTTTTTGCCTGTATCGCTTTCATTGAATGTATCAATACCTCTCTTTACAGCAACAAAAGCGGTGATCGGAAGTACGATCAGTTCAGCTGCCACATTTAACAATGAATTCTTTGTTTTCTTATCCATATCATTCTCCTTATACTGCGGAAACAATATTTTTTCTTGTTCCCATCTTATCATATCCTTGTTTTTTTGTTAAACCAAATAATCTAAATTCACACTTTTTTCAAAGCTTTATTTCAGGACTCCGAAATCAGAAAACGGCCAGTAGCAAAGCCATGCCTTTCCAACGATCTTATCCTTCGTCACGAATTTGTTGTCCCACATGCGGGAATCCCTGGAATTACCACGGTTATCTCCCATCATAAAGTAGCTGTCTTCCGGAACAGTATATGGCCCTGCATTATATCGCAGTCCCTGCGCCTCAACAGCAGCCGGATCATCCTTGATCAGATCATATTCAATCCAGTAATTATCATTAATATAGTTTTCTTCCAGCTGAACACCGTCAACATATGTAATACCGTCGATCACTTCAACGGTCTCACCGGGAAGACCGATCACCCTCTTTACAAAATACTGGGAAGGATCATCCGGATAGCGGAAAACGATAATGTCTCCGCGTTTCGGTTCTCCAAATAGATAAGCGATACGGAATCCGATCATTCTGGAACCGGACATGATCGTATTTTCCATGGAACCGGTTGGAACAGTTGAATTAACAATAATAAAGAAGTTAATGAATAATGCGACTGCAAGCGCGACTACGATCACAATGACCCAGTCTAAAAAAGCATACAGCCCCGGATGAGCCGCCCTTCTTTCTTCTTTCCGTTTTTTCTTTAATTCTTTCGGGGAGAGGATCTCTGTTTCAGGTTCATTAAACGTTGCCGGATCTTCCGAATCAAAGTTCAGACGTCGCACAGGCGCTGCAATTTCCTCTTCCTCATTTGCTTTTTTTGGTGTATATACACTCATGAATGATTGATACTCTTTCTAAATTATCCCCAAACTTCTGTAATTATGTGGATAACTTTTCCTTTTTTACACACTTTTATTATTTTTGTCGACCATTATTTCGATGGCATGATGATCATTTTCGATGTCAACACGCTTATGTTTTCCTGCATTCTCACCATCAATGACCCACTGCACATCGTTATCAGATTCGATTTTAATCTTTCGGGTCTTAAATTTTGTGACCAATTCATTATTCCAATCTTTGTTCGCCGCAAGGAATAAATTATCAACAATCTTGCTGAACTGGCCCAAAGACCTTGGCCGTTTGCACAGGACGACTTCAAAAAGACCATCCTGAAGATCTACATTTCCACCGGTGATACCATTAAATCCGCCAACACTATAAGTATTTGTGATCATTCCTAAGAAGAAATTATCTTCTATGATCTGTTCATTTCCCGTTGTATCTTCATATGTAATCTTAAGATCATAGGCATCTAAATGCAAAAGGACCTTGATTCCTTCTGCAAGATAGGCAAGGTAGCCCCAACGTTTCTTCACTTCCTGAGGAGTAAAACAGGAAACAGCGGATAGTTTGCCAAGTGAAGCAACATAGGTAAAATGCGTATCGTTAAAACTACCTATATCAGTCGTATACGGTTTCCCTGTTACTGCGATTTTCGCTGCATCAACGATAGACGCAGGAAGTCCATAGCTTTTGCCGGTGTCGTTGGTAGAGCCTGTCGGTATAAAACCAATTGGCTTTCTCTGTTCCCTAGGAAGCTTCATCATGCCAGAAACAATACCGCTTAAAGTACCATCTCCGCCCGAGCAGACGATCAGATCAAACATTTCTGCTTTTTCCGTCACTTCTTTCGGGCCATCGCCAGGACCTTTTGTTCTGTAGAGCCCAACAGAATAGCCTGCTTTTTCAAAAATCTCCGTGACCTCATCTAAATGCTTCGGGATCACACCTTTGCCTGCGTTTGGATTGTAGATAAATAATACCCTCTTATCGTCCATTTTAAACTGGTCTTGTATACTCCTTTAACCAAACTTTTAATTCATCTTCTAAATAAGGGGCCATTGTTTCATATACAGCCTCATGGTAGTTATTTAATAACTTTTTATCTTCTTCTGTCAAGTATGCCGTATCGATTCCGTCGAGATCGATCGGGATAAATGTCAGATTTTCAAACTGAAGGAACTTGCCGTCTTCCGTTTCCATAAACGGTACAACCAAGAGCTCATTTTCCGTACGAACACCATACTGCCCTTCTCTATATACGCCAGGCTCATCGGTTACGACCATGCCCTCTTTAAGAACTGCAGATGGTCCATTGACACCAATCCTGTAGCGGATGTTATGAGGGCCTTCATGAACATTTAAGACATGACCTACGCCATGGCCGGTACCGCATTTATAATCCCAGCCGACCTGCCACATCGGCTCGCGCGCCATGATATCCAGATTTTCTCCCCTGCAGCCGTCGATGAACTTTGCGTTCAACAGTCTCAGCATAGATACTGCAGTCAAAGTAAAAGCTTTCTTTTCTTCATCTGTGATCGGTCCTAAGATAAAGGTTCTTGTAATATCGGTGGTTCCGTCTTTATACTGCCCGCCGCTATCGACTAAAAGCATTCCTTCTGCCTGAATGCTTTTTGCAGTCTGAGCAGTTGCTTCGTAATGCATCATCGCACCATTTTCTTTATAAGCTGCGATCGTATCAAAACTCGGCTCCATGAATAGCGGATCTTCAGATCTTTTCTGAAGAAGATATTCATCAATGCTCATCTCATCTAGATGAATCTTACCTGCATGGCTCTTGACCCAGTGCATCAACTTGATCACAACTGCACTGTCACGCTTCATGGCATCTTTTAAGCAGCGGATCTCCGTCTCATTTTTAACGCCTTTCATCTTTGTGGAAGGATCATCAATATGAACAACCTGAATTCTGCGGTCAGTAAAGAATCTCCAAACAGAATAACCAACGCAGTTCATATCCATCAGGATACAGAAATCATCTGCGATATCTTCCCACTTCGGCGTATAATCTGTAAATCCTTTGATCACACGGGTTAAGATCTTATCACGGAATTTTTCAGCTAAAGCAATCGGTAAAGATTCTGTTGCCTCTCCATCAGGCGTGCATCCCTTGTACCAGTTTGGTCCATATCCATCTCCGTGTGAAAAAACCTTTGCCGCATCCGGCTGGATGATCGCATAGGCATAAGCAACCGGATTGTTTGGTACATCGTTTGCCCGGATATTAAAGGTCCAGGCAATATCGTCAAGAGAAGCTAAAAGATATGCGTAGTTTTCACAAGGAATTTCAGCCTTGGAAAGTTCTGCGCGAATCCGTGCAAGTTTTGACTCCGTCGTTTCGCCACAGTATTCAACCGGCATATGCCAGATATCTGTAAAGGTCTGCTCCGGGCGGTCTGTCCAGATTTCCCCGACCAGATCCCTTTGAAATTTAACGTTTTTTGCTGTTTTGGAAATACGTTTTGCAAAATTTGTATTTACAACATTGCCATCAAATCCGATCACCTTTCCCTTCGCCTGTATCTGAAGGAAGGTATCCGGATCCGGAACATCAGGCTGTCCCCATTTCATCAGCTGTATGCCGCTTCCTTCTAACTGGTGCGCTGCCTGAATATAGTATCTTCCATCTGCAAAAAGCCATGCCTCATCTTTTGTTACAACGACATGACCTGCGGATCCGGAAAATCCGGAAATAAATTCGATACAGCGGAAATGGTCACCTACATACTCACTGTTATGGCAGTCGCTCATTGGAATGTAATATACATCAATGCCTTCCTGCTCCATAAGTTTTCTGAGGTGTGCAATTCTATCCGAGTAGATGTTCATAATATTAAGTCCCTTCTCTCTATTTCGTGTTTAACTTTGACCAGAACTTTGCAGTCTCGACTGCTTTTTTCCAACCATCTAATTTTTCTTTTCTTTCCGGATTTTTCATTTCCGGTTCGAAGACTTTTCCAATCTTCTGATATGCTTTGAGCTCATCTTTATCTTTCCAGTAGCCCACGGTAAGACCTGCCAGATAAGCTGCTCCCAAAGCGGTATTTTCTACATTTTTCGGGCGGACAATCTCGCTATTGACCATATCAGCCTGGAACTGCATCAGGAAATTGTTCTGGCTTGCACCGCCATCAACTTTCAAAGAGTTCAGACTGTATCCGGCGTCTGCTTCCATTGCACGAATCACATCGTGAGTCTGATAAGCAATCGACTCCAGACCGGCGCGTACAAAATGGTTCTTGTTAAATCCGCGTGTGATGCCGACAACTGTTCCTCGTGCATCCTGATCCCAATGCGGAGCCCCAAGTCCCGTAAATGCAGGCACAAGATATGCCCCTGCCGTATCGTCCACTTTCATGGCCATTTTTTCACTTTGTGGAGATTTCTTTACAAACTCCATTTCATCACGAAGCCACTGAACTACTGCTCCGCCGATAAAGATACTGCCTTCAAGAACATATTGAACCGGATCTTTTTCAGTATTGGCTGCAATTGTAGAAAGCAGACCATTCTTCGATTTGATTGCTTTCTCTCCGGTATTCATCAAGAGGAAGCAACCGGTTCCATATGTATTTTTGACATCGCCTTTATTAAATCCGCAAAGCCCGAACAGTGCCGCCTGTTGATCGCCTGCAACACCGCAGATCGGAACCTCTCCGCTTGCAATTGCGATATCGGTATAGCCGTAATGGTATCCGGAAGGATGAACCTCCGGCATCATAGACATCGGAATTCCGAAATAGTCTAAAATTTCCTCATCCCATTTAAGCTTCTTGATATCAAAAAGCATCGTTCTGGATGCATTGGTGTAGTCTGTTGCGTGGATCTTGTGTCCGCTCAGCATCCACATGATCCAGGTATCTACAGTGCCGAAAAGCAGATCGCCTTTCTTTGCTGCTGCCTTGGCGCCCTTAACATTGTCTAAGATCCATTTGATCTTGGATGCGCTGAAGTAGGCATCCGGAATCAGTCCTGTGCGGTTTCTGATCTTCTTTTTCATATCTGCCGGGATCTTATCGATCATTTCCGCAGTTCTTCTGCACTGCCAGACGATCGCATTATAGACCGGCTCACCCGTCTTTTTATTCCAAACGATTGTTGTCTCGCGCTGATTGGTAATCCCGATGCCAGCAACATTTTCAAAACTGATTCCGAGTTTTGCGGCAGCTTCGATTGCAACACCGATCTGAGTTGACCAGATTTCCATCGGGTCGTGCTCCACCCAGCCCGGCTTCGGATAGATCTGTTTAAACTCCCTCTGGCTTACGCTCGCAACTTCGCCTTTTTTATTAAACAAAATACAACGGGAACTCGTTGTTCCCTGATCCAATGCCATAATATATTTTTTCAT
>CAMODY010000066.1 GCA_946611595.1 uncultured Clostridia bacterium
CGCGGACCTTGTCGCCATATTTTTCGCCAAAGAGAGCCATAGCGCCGCTCTTCTTAGCTTCTTCGATATCCATAACGTCTGTTACAACGTCTAGCTGTTCTTCGATCTTATTATTTACGATTTCCTCTACAGCTTTGATCTCATCGCTTGTCATAGCGGAGAAATGGGTAAAGTCGAATCTGAGTTCCTGATCCGTAACATTAGAACCTGCCTGCTCAACATGCTCTCCTAAGACTTGTCTTAATGCAGCCTGAAGAAGGTGGGTTGCGCTGTGGTTCTTTGCGGTATCACGGCGGATGGACTCGTCTACTTTAAGCGTTACTTCATCGCCTACTACGAACTGGCCTTTTGTTACAACACCGATATGACCTTCTGCGCCATTTGCAAGACCAATCACATCTTTGACTTCAAATTCAGCATTTGCTGTGCAGATTCTACCTTTATCTGCTTCCTGACCACCCTTCGTAGCATAGAACGGCGTATTCTTTACGATGATCGTTCCGACATCACCTTCTGCTAATGTCTGTGCGATGGAATCTGTCGTTGTGATTGCTGTAACAACAGAAGTATCACTGAGTTTTTCATAACCGGTAAATTCTGTTGTCAGTTCAAGCGGAAGCTCTTCATAAACTGTTGCATCTGCGCCCATGTAGTTGGTCGTCTTACGAGCTTTTCTTGCAGTCTCTCTCTGGATCTGCATATTTTCTTCGAATCCTTCGGTATCGACCGTCATGCCTTCATCTTCTAAGACATCGCCTGTAAGGTCGAGCGGGAATCCGTAAGTATCATATAATTTGAACGCATCAGCGCCTGAAAGCTCTGTTTTTCCTTCTGCCTTTAAGCCGTCGATCATCTCGCCGAGTTTCTTCATGCCCTGGTCTAAGGTCTTGTAGAAACGGTCTTCCTCGTCAGCTAAGGTCTTAAGGATCATTGCCTTCTTCTCTTCCAGTTCCGGATACGCATCCTTGGAGCATTCAATAACTGTCTCGCTTAAGATCGGCATAAAATGATCCGGAATGCCGAGCATACGGATGTGTCTTGCAGCACGGCGGATCAGACGTCTAAGGACATAACCGCGTCCTTCGTTTGATGCGTTGATGCCGTCAGAGATCATAAACGTAGCACTTCTGATGTGGTCTGTGATCAGACGGATGGAAATATCTTTCTTTTCATCTGTATGATATTCGATATTTGCTGCGTCGCAGACTTTCTGGCGGATCGCGCAGATCGTATCAACATCAAAGATGGAATCAACGTTCTGGGATACAACAGCAAGACGCTCAAGACCCATACCGGTATCGATATTCTTGTTTTCAAGTTCTACATAGTTTCCTTTTCCGTCGCCTTCAAACTGGGTGAAAACGTCGTTCCAGATTTCCATGTAGCGGTCGCATTCGCAGCCAACTTTGCAGTCCGGCTTTCCGCAGCCATACTGCTCGCCTCTGTCGTAATAAACTTCAGAGCAAGGACCGCAAGGACCGGCACCATGCTCCCAGAAGTTATCTTCTTTACCGAAGCGGGAGATTCTATCCGCCGGAATTCCAATCTCTTTATTCCAGATATCGAAAGCTTCATCATCATCTAAATAAACAGACGGATAAAGACGATCCGGCTCAAGTCCTACCCATTCCGTAAGGAACTCCCAGGTCCATGTAAGCGCTTCTTTTTTAAAGTAATCACCGAAGGAGAAGTTTCCAAGCATTTCAAAGAAGGTACCATGGCGCGCCGTTTTACCTACGTTTTCGATGTCACCGGTACGGATACATTTCTGACAGGTCGCGACTCTTCTTCTCGGCGGGATCTCCTGTCCCGTAAAGTACGGTTTTAAAGGAGCCATACCTGCATTGATAAGAAGCAGACTCTTGTCATTATGTGGTACCAAAGAAAAACTTTTCATTACAAGGTGCTCCTTGCTTTCAAAGAAATCAAGGAACATCTTTCTTAATTCATTAACGCCATATGCCTTATGCATTTTTCAACTAACCTCCGGGTAACTATTTTTCAGTTTTATTTTACTTCGATCTTAACAGCTTTCTTTTTACCTTTTCTAAGAACAAGGCAGCCGTCAGTAAGATCGCTTTCTTCTAATGTACGTTTGATGTCTGTTATTTTGTCATCGTTGATCAGAACGCCGCCGCCCTGAATCAGACGTCTTCCTTCAGAACGTGTCGGAGCAAGACCTGTATCAACTAATGCCTGGATAACATCTGCAGCATCAAACTCAGCTTTTGTATATTCGTGTGTCGGCATATTCTCGCTCATGCCGGATCCTGCAAAGACTTCTCTTGCAGCCTGCTGTGCTTTTTCAGCTTCTTCTTCGCCATGAACGATCTTTGTGATCTCATATGCGAGAACTTCTTTTGCCTTATTGATCTCAGCACCTTCAAGCGCGCCGAGACGTCTTACTTCATCCATCGGGAGGAAGGTTAAGAGGCCGAGGCACTGCTCAACTTTGCCATCTTCAATATTTCTCCAGTACTGATAGAACTCGTATGGAGTGGATTTTGTCGGATCAAGCCAGAGCGCACCTTTTTCTGTCTTACCCATCTTTCTTCCGTCAGATGTTGTAAGAAGCGTAAAGGTAAGGCCATATGCAGGCTTTTGCTCTTTTCTTCTGATCAGCTCAACGCCGCCGATGATGTTGGACCACTGGTCATCGCCGCCCATCTGCAGAACAACGCCGTCATCGTTATGCAGCTTTAAGAAGTCATAAGACTGCATGATCATGTAGTTGAACTCAAAGAAAGTAAGACCTTTTTCCATTCTCTGCTTGTAGCACTCTGCTGTAAGCATACGGTTTACGGAGAAATGAACACCAACTTCTCTTAAGAACTCAACATAATTTAAATTTAAAAGCCAGTCCGCATTATTGCGGAAAAGCATTTTATCTTCAGATGTATCCAGGAATTTGCTGATCTGAGCCTTAAAGCATTCAACGTTGTGGTTGATCGTCTCCCTGGTCATCATCTTACGCATATCGCTCTTTCCGGAAGGATCGCCGATCATGGTTGTTCCGCCGCCCATTAAGGCCACAGGAATATGACCTGCTCTTTGCATGTGAGTCATTGCCATGATAGTAAGGAAATGACCGACAGTCAGAGAATCCGCAGTTGCGTCAAAGCCAATATAGAACTTTACTTTTTCTTTTCCCAGAAGTTCCCTCAGTTCTTCCGGATGTGTGCACTGCGCGATAAAACCACGTTCCGCTAAAATATCATATACATTATCCGACATCTTTATTTCCTCCCTTCGGATGTTCGATCTTATATTGTTCATGCATCCAGATCACCATTTCGCGTCTGGTCAGAATGCCGATGAAATTGTAATCATCATCCACAACCGGAACAAAATTCTGATCAAGTGCAATATCAATCAATTCTTCAAATGATGTATGTACAAGGACAGCTTTATAGTCTTTGGTCCGTTTGATGTTCTGGACCGGAAACTTTGCTGAATCCTTAAGTGACAAATTAAAATTTTCTGTGATGCAGCCTAAGATGTCTCCTGCGGTAATCGTTCCGATATACCTTCCGTTTTTATTGATGATCGGGATCGCAGAATGGTTTCTTCTCTGCATAACCTGTAGTACTTTAAACAACGTTGCGTCATCTTTTACGTAATCTACCCCACTCTTTGGAGTCAAGCTGGCTAAAATATTCATATCTCAACCTCATTATGCAATTCTATGCCATGTCAGACCCTCCTTCTGACATAGCACGACAAAATATTATACCCTAATTCTCCTTAATCCACAAGAATATGCGGATTCTACATAACAGCGGCCTATAAAAGACCGGTAAAGCCATAAAAGGCAATTGCCATAAGTCCCGAGGTCACTAAAAGGATCGGAACGCCTTCAAAAGGCTTCGGAACATCGTTAAATGCAATCCTTTCTCTGACACCGGCTAAAATGATCACGGCAATGGCAAATCCAAGTCCTCCGCAGACACTGTTTACGGCACTTCGTAAGAAGCTGTATCCAACCTGCACATTGGTCAGGATAACACCTAAGACTGCGCTGTTGATAACGATCAGAGGAAGGATACGGCCGTATATCTTTCTTCTGTGGGAAAACCAGCGGTTTACGATTGCCGTTAAAATTGCAACAATGATCGCTTCCACGAGCAGAAAGACAATGGTCTGTAAAAACTCAAAATTAAACTTTCCAAGGACAAATTCGCTAAGCGGCCAGGTGATCACGGAGGAAAGGAAGGTTACAATGAGCACGCATAAGCTGAGTCTTAAAGCGTTGCTCATCTTTTCCGATCCCTTGATCGCTGCGTTAACGCCAAACATCTGTCCTAAAACAACATTGTTAACAAAGGCAGAAATAATTGCCACGTAGATCAGTTTTGTCATGCGCTTCTGCCTCCTTTAATTTTTTGTGCAACTGCAATGATGCAGGCTAAAAGGAAAAATGCACCCGGAGCTAAGGCTGCGATGGAAAGCGTATAGCCATCCGGGATCACACGGATTCCGAAGATCGTACCGATACCTAAGATCTCTCGGACTGCACCTAAGATCGTAATGATCAGCGTATAACCGATGCCAAAACCGATGCCGTCAAATAAGGCAAGGCCCGGATTGTTCTGCATCGCATAGTTGTCTGCTCTTCCGAAGATCACGCCGTTAACAGCTGTCAGCGAAACAAAAACTCCTAAAGACTCGCTGATATCCGGATAATATGCATTTAAAACAAGCTGAATGATCGTTGTAAAGCATGCGGAGATCAACACATAGATGATCATACGGTCTTTCTTTGGAATCACTCTCTTAAGAAGAGAGATAAAGAACTCGGAAAGTACCAAAACAATACCCGTTACAATACCCATGGCAAGACCGTTCTTAGCTGTTGTTGTAACAGCTAAAGTCGGACAGAGGCCAAGGCAAAGCACCGCAGTCGGGTTCTCGACAAGGATTCCGTGATATAGTCTTGTAAAAATCGTATCTTTCTTCTGCATCAGCCTACACCTCCGTAATACTCATCTATGAAGGTGTTTGCAAGTATCGAAGCATTCACGGCACGCACAACGGTCTGCGAAGCATCATCTGCTCCGTTTGCAGGAATGATCTCTCCCGTGATCTTTGCCTCACCGTTTACCAGCGTAAAAGCTTCCGTTCTTACACCTTTAAACTGATCAGCAAATGCCGCGTCCTTAACTTTAAGGTCAAGGTCTTTAGCTTCTGATATATGTAAGATGGAATAGCCGTTTACGGTACCATCGTTTTGAATACCGACAAGCATCGTAATGATCCCACCGTATTTTTTATAAGAGCTGACCTGCACAACAACGCCCTGCACATCACGGACATCATTTCTTGCAAAGGTTATCTTATTGATATGAACCTGATCATCTGCATAGCCATTATCCGTAAGATAGCGTGTCAGGTATTCACTCCTGTAATTTGCCTCATCAAAGGAAGCTGCATCAGGATAAACAGTTTCAAATGCAGCATCAATCTTTGTTTCATTGTTTTCTTCAACCTTAGCCTTGGTTACAAAGTATCCGGCAAAGATCAGCGCGAAAGCAAACACTGCAATGATCACGATTCGAATGATACGCTTGGAAAGACTCATCTAAGGTGTGCCCCCTTTCCAAAGCTTCTCTGTCTCGTAATCTTTTCGATCAGCGGTGCTAAGAGATTACCTATGATGATCGCATACGCAACAGAGCCTGTAGCCGAACCGAACAGACGGAAGGTACAGGTAAGGACGCCGAGGACAGCGCCGTATATAATTCGTCCCGCAGGCGATACAGGGCTCGTGACATAGTCTGTAGCCATATAGAAAGCACCCATCAAAAGGCCGCCGCTTAAAAGGTGAGCAGCTAAGAAGGAGCCGTCAATACCGCCTCTGGTAAAGATCGAATAAATGGAAATATAGACCGCAAACGCTAAGATATAAAACAGCGGAATGCGGAAGTCGATGATACGACGGATAAAGAGATACACTGCACCGATCAAGAGTGCGAGTGCACTGGTTTCTCCGATCGCGCCGGAAGTATTTCCGAGGAACATCTGAAGAAGGTCTACGTTTCCGCCGGCCTTTAAGACTTCCATCGGCGTAGCGCTGATCACGTTCTGGAATACGAAGGCGTTCATTCGTCCTGCAAACGAGATCAGGAGGAAACACTTCGCAGCGACTGCAGGGTTCATGAAGTTCTGTCCCAAGCCTCCAAAGAGCATCTTTACAACAACAATCGCAAAGACAGAGCCGATCACGGCAATCCACCAATCAAGAGTTGGCGGAAGGTTTAAGGCTAAGATCAGGCCTGTTACGACCGCACTTAAATCACGCAGCGTAACACGTTTTTTCATGCCGAGATCCCATAAGAGTTCCGATAAAACACAGGCTGCAACGCAGATTAAGATCAGCAGCAGCGCTCTCCAGCCAAAGTTATAGACACCAAAAGCCGTTGCCGGAAGCAACGCAATGATCACATCCAGCATGATCCTGCTGGTGGATGCTTTATCTCTGATATGTGGAAAGAAGGAAATCCTTAATATTTTCTGTTCGTCCACAAAAGTCTCCTTAAAAACAAGTCAATAAAATTTAAAGTTCGTCAATAATCATCTGTTTCATCATGACGATACCTTCCGCCAGGCTTCGCTTTGCCGGGCAGATATAAGAACAGGAACCGCATTCAATGCATTCTCTTCCGTCGTTTTCGCGGAAAAGATCAACCATTCCAAGTGCGGAATAATCGGCAAGTTTTGTCGGGATCAATCTCGAAGGACAGACCTCGATGCATCTTCCGCAGTGAATACAGTTTGTCTGATGAACACGCACAACCGGATCATGTACAAGGGCAATGATCGCATTTGTATCTTTTGTTACCGGCCGGTCAAGATCTACTAACGATTCACCCGTCATTGGGCCACCGATGATGACCTTCTCCGGCTCTTTCTTAAAACCGCCTGCTGCCTCGATCAACTCACGGATATTGGTTCCAAGGCGTACCTTAAAGTTGCCGGGCTTTTTGATCGCATCTCCTGCAACCGTCACCATACGGCTGATCAAAGGTCTTCCCTCTACGACTGCCGTACGGATCGCATAGATCGTCTCAACATTTAAGACTAAGCATCCGACATCTGCAGGCGTCATATGGGAGTTGACCTGCTTTTTGGTAAGCGCATAGATCAGCTGACGCTCAGAGCCTTGAGGATACTTGGAATACAGCATCTTTACATGGATATCATGATCCTTTGTTAAATACTGTTTGATCTTAATGACAGCTGCCTTCTTATCATCCTGGATCGCGATCACGCCTTTGGCATTATCAAACAAACGCAGTACGATCTTAAGACCTTCTACGATCTTATCCGGCTCTTCCGTAAGTCTTCTGTTATTGCAGGTGATATACGGCTCGCATTCGCAGCCGTTTACGATGATATATTTAATCTTTCCCGGATCTTCCGGAGAAAGTTTAATATGCGTAGGATAGCCTTCTTCGCCGCCCATACCGACAATACCGGCTTCACGGATCAGTGTTAAGATTTCCTTTTTGGAAAGCTCTGTATAAGGCTTAACGATCGAACGTGGCTCCTCATTTACGTCACCTATATTTTCGATGACGATCGAGTCGAAATCCACGTATTTTACGATACCGGCAATCGAAGAATGTACATTAGAAGAAACATAGCCGTCAGCTTTTGCGATCAGCGTTCCGGCGCTCACCCATTCTCCGCCCTTTACGACCGGTTTAGCGTGACGTCCATGATGCAAAAATAAGGGGAAGGTTAAGTCCCCCTTTGGGATCAGCTCTTCAGCCGGTCTGCTCGATGTTAACTTTTTATTGGAAGCAGGATGAACCCCGCCTTTAAATGTCAAAACAGCCATAACAGGTTAAAATTATATAATTACAGGTTTATAATATCAAGGGCATATTCTGTTAAGATTCTGTGATCTTCTGTTACAGAATTCTGAAGTTCAAAGAAGCTCTTCCGGCTTTCCCCGTCTACTGAGAACGCAGGGGTGAAAAGTGTATGCTTTTGTGGAAGGAACTGCCCTTCTTTCTTCAAATAACAATTCTTTTTTGTTGCTTTCTTACGGTGGCTCTTATCTACGAACTGGGCCACATCTTTATGGATCACGCGGTCCTCATCCGGAAGATAGTAATAGTTTTCAACGTCCGGCAAAGGAAGCTTTGCGATCCCATCATAGATCTTTATATTAAGCTGCAAAAGCTTACCATCCGCTGCGATCAGGATGCGGTCGTTATCTGCATGCTTTTCAAAGCTGACAGGAAGCGGCATTTCAAGTTCAAAATCAAAAACTGCCGTATGGTCAATCACCTTGAACTCTTCAAAACGAAACGCTCCTTCTATGATCCCGGTATAATTCAATATCGCAAGGAGCTGCAGCATGCCTTTTACGTCGTCATAATTATGAAGAAGCAGCAGATCTTCCGCTTCTTTATCCGCGCTTCTTTCAAACTCATAAAAGACCGGGATCAGTGCTCCGCCCCCATAAAGATCATCGCGATTGATCTGAAGAAAGCGTTCGATCGATTTCTGGCTCATACTTTCAAGGCCAAGAAGTTTTTTTAGCGGCTTTGCAAGCTTATAGATATCGATGCTTTGGAATGTGGAAAAATCCAGATCCAGATCATAAAACTCAGCTTTATAAGCCAGGTACGGGATATCGAAGCCGTCACCATTAAAGTGGATCAGAACTTTATAGGACGAAGCAAAGTCTGCAAAACTTTCCATGACCTCACGTTCATCTAAGGCGCTTTCGGCTAAATACTGGCGGATCTTCCAACTCCCGTCATGAAAGAAAGCACATCCGATCAAATATACCTGAGTGCTTTCTTTTCTTAAACCTGTTGTTTCAATATCAAAAAATAGAATGTCTTCTACAGGAGCGATCCGGCTAAGATCAAAAGCCGGCTTAAGCTCCGTTGTATCCGTGATTATTTTCATTTCTGAAGAAATTCCACAATACTTGCAAAGTTCATCGCATGGGATGCTTTCACTAAGATGTTATCGCCCGGCTCTAAAAGTTCCGGAAGCGCTTCAATGCAGGCTTCTGTTGTATGGAAGTATTCGACTTTATTGTCGGTGTTCATCTTTGCTCCCATAAAGATCTTTTCGCTAAGCTCACCAACTGCGATAATGAGGTCGCATCCTGCTTCCGCAGCATAACGGCCGACCTGGTAATGATATTTATCGGATTCTTCACCAAGTTCAAACATATCCCCAAGGAGCGCAACCTTTCTGCCTTCAGCAAGCTGAAGGATATCGATGGAAGACTCCATG
>CAMODY010000067.1 GCA_946611595.1 uncultured Clostridia bacterium
TGCACACGGCTTGGAACAAGGTAATCTCTTGCTCCTTCCGGAGTGCTCTTGCAGAGCATCGGAGTTTCAATCTCTACGAAACCTTCTTCATACATGAAATCACGGATGCTCTTTGCGACTTTACTTCTAAAGAGAATATTTTTCTGAAGGTCCGGACGTCTGAGGTCTAAGTAACGGTATTTCAGACGCAGTTCATCTTTCGTTTGGGAATCCTCTTCAATATGGAACGGAGGTGTTAACGCCTCAGAAAGGATACGGAGTTCTAATACTTTGATTTCAATGTCACCTGTTTTCAGGTTTTCATTGATCGCGCCTTCTCTTTTCTGAACCAGACCGCGGACAGCAATTACGAACTCATTTCTAAGGGTCTGTGCTTTTTTATAGCCTTCCTCACCGATGTTGTTTTCATCGAAGAGAAGCTGCATCAGTCCGCTTCTGTCTCGAAGATCAACAAAGATCAAACTACCAAGGTTTCTTCTTTTGTTGACCCAGCCCATGAGCACAACGCTCTCGCCGATCTGTTCATTCGTTACTTCTGTGCATCTGTGGCTTCTGGTAAAGCCACTCATTGATTCTGCCATGTCTCTCTCTTTCCGGAATAATCCTGTTTGCTAGTTTCTATTTAAAGCCCAGGGCTTTATTTTACAATGTCTATGATCTGCTCGATCGCACATTCCGTTTCGCTTCCGTCTTCCATGTTCTTGATGCGAACCTTGCCGCTTGCGATCTCATCCGCTCCTAAGACGACAACATATGGAGCATGAATCTTATTTGCATATTTCATCTGTGCTTTTACAGATTTACCCATATAGTCAGTCTCGACGGAGATGCCCTGCTGGCGCAGGCTGTTGATCAGCTTATAGCCTTCCACTTTAACGTCCGGCATCATAGCAATATAAAGCTGAGGAGGAGTTACGCCTCCAATATCAATGCCTTCTAAGTTCAGGAAGTATAAGACTCTTTCAAGTCCCATACCGAAACCTGCTGACGGAATGTCATGTTTTTCGTCGATCTCTTTTACAAGACCGTCGTAACGTCCGCCGCCGCAAAGCGTAAAACCGTCTTTGTTTACGAACTCAAATACGGTTCTTGTGTAGTAGTCAAGTCCACGGACGATACCGGTATCGACTTCAAACGGAATATTTAAAGCACTCAGCATATTCTGAAGTTCTTCAAAATGTGCCCTGCACTCATCATCTAAATAATCAATTGTGCGCGGAGCATCTTTTACGATCTCTTTGCAGCCTTCCACCTTGCAATCAAGCACGCGGAGCGGATTGCGTTCCATACGGTCTCTGCAGGTCGGACAAAGGTGATCTTTATGCTCATTCAGATAAGAAAGCAGAGCCTTGTTATACTCTTTTCTGCAGTTTCCGCATCCGATGGAATTGATGTGAACGGAAATGTCCTTAAGACCCAGTTTTTCTGTGATTCTCTTAACCAGACTGATCAGCTCAACTTCCACCATCGGGCTTTCGGAACCGATATATTCTACACCAAACTGGTGGTGCTGGCGAAGACGTCCGCTCTGCGGTTTTTCATAGCGGAAAGCCGGCGTAATATAAAAGAGTTTGGAAAGTCCACTCTCTGCATAAAGGCTGTGCTCAAGATATGCACGGATCACACCTGCCGTTCCTTCCGGCTTTAATGTGATGCTTCTGCCGCCTTTATCTTCAAAGGTGTACATTTCTTTTTGTACAACGTCCGTTGTTTCTCCAACGCCTCGCTGAAAAAGCACCGTATGCTCAAACATCGGTGTCATAATCTGTTTAATATTGTAAGTGGCAGCGGTTTCCTTGCAGATTGCTTCTACAAGCTCCCTTTTTGCCATTTCCTCTCCATACCAGTCCGCAGTTCCGCGGGGTGCCTGTGTAATCATAAGTACTCTCCAGTCTTTCTAATTTATCAAAAGCAGTGCCCGTGTATTATCACGCACACTGCCGAAAAATGCAATGCGTTTTATTAGTCACGATAGCCGTGCATCCGTCGCTCATCAGCAATCTTTGTCGCCATCTCATGTCCCGGATAAACAACCGTCTCCGGTGGCACATTCTCGAGCAGATATCTCAAAGAATTCATAAGGTCTGTTTCGCTTCCGCCCGGAAAATCAGTTCTTCCCCAGGAACGGTAGAACATGGTATCTCCCGAAAGCATAAATCCTGCTTCATAGAAATAATAGCAGACACCGCCCGGTGTATGGCCCGGTGTAAAGATCACGCGGATCTTCATGCCGCCGATTTCAAGCTCTTCTCCGCCCTTTAAGCGGATGTCGGAATCTTCCAGATAAATGGAAAAATTGCTCATGTTAAAACGGCCATTATTCAGCATCGGCTCATCCAGTTCATGAATATAGACCGGTACCTTATAGCTTTCGCGAAGTTCAGGAATTGCCATAACATGATCGCCATGCGCATGTGTCAGCAGAATTGCTACAGGTGTAACGCCACGCTCTTCAATGCATTCTTTAATAAATGCCGCGTTATCTCCCGGGTCTGTGATGATCGCTTCTTTCAGGTCTTCATCATAGATCATATAGCAGTTTGTCTCCAGCATGCCTACCCGGATCACATCCATTTTAATACCCATATCTTTTTCCTCCAAAGGCCAGACAGTACGGAATCTGTCTGCCAGTCTTTGTGCATTTCTAAGGCGCCCTATCAGTCTCATCAGCCTGACGTCCTGTTAATATCTACAACATCATCGATCTGTTTCAGCTTATCCATGACTTTGGACAGTTCGTCAGTGGATGAAACTTTAAAGCCCATATCGATCGTTGCCATCTGCTGTTTATTGGTGCGAACATTCATGTTTAATACATCAAGATCCTTTTCGGACATGATCTTTGAAATATCAACAAGAAGACCTGTTCTATTGTGTGCGAAGACGCTGATCTCAACCAGATATTTTTCTTCTTTGAATGCAGATGACGGTTTATCCCACTCTGCGTCGATCAGTCTGTCACGCTCTGCAATATTTAAGTTTACGATATTGACGCAATCTGTTCTGTGAACCGTGATTCCTCTTCCTCTCGTTACAAAGCCAACGATCTCATCGCCAGGTACCGGAGAGCAGCATTTTGCAAAACGCACGGCAACGTCATGAATACCCTTTACGACAATACCGTTACGGTTCTTATCATTTGCTTCTGCTTTATGCGTTGCAGATGCAGCAGACTCTAAAATGTCCTCATCCGTTACTTTATGAACTTTATTCTTGCGCTCATACTCGGACAAAAGACGATTTACAACCTGACCTTCTTTTAAGCCGCCATGTCCGATTGCCGCAAGGACAGAATCCCAGTCTTTACAGCTGTATCTTGTAAGCACCGACTGCTGATACTCAGGAGCAAAGATCTCCATATTGTCGATTGCTTTCGTACGCATATATTTATCGATCAGTTCTCGTCCCTTTTGGATGTTCTCTTCCTTTAAGGCCGTTCTGAACCACTGATTGATCTTCTGTTTAGCACTCGGGCTCTTAACGATATTGAGCCAGTCCATGCTCGGGCCTTTTGAGTTCTGTGACGTAATGATCTCGATACGATCACCGTTCTGGATCTTGTAGTCGATATTTACGATCTTATCATTAACTCTGGCACCGATCATACGGTTTCCGACTGCAGAGTGAATGCTGTATGCGAAGTCGATCGGCGTAGAGCCTGCCGGAAGGTTTTTAACATCGCCTTCAGGTGTAAAGCAGAAAACATCATCAGAGAACAGGTCAAGGTCGCTCTTTAAGAACTCCATGAACTCTGTGTTATTAGAAGTTTCCGTCTGCCAGTCAAGGATCTGACGCAGCCATGCAAGTTTTTCTTCTTCGCTCTGCTTGATCGTTTTATCGCCGACACCTTTACCCTCTTTATATTTCCAGTGGGCAGCGATACCGTACTCTGCCGTTCTATGCATCTCGAAGGTTCGGATCTGAACTTCAAATGGTGTGCCTTCCGGGCTGATCAGTGTTGTATGCAGTGACTGATACATGTTCGGTTTCGGCATCGCGATATAATCTTTGAAACGTCCCGGGATTGGTTTATAGATCTCATGGATAATACCAAGCGCTGCATAGCAGTCCTTAACAGTATCAACTTTGATACGAACAGCAAACAGGTCGTAGATCTGATCTAAGGAACGGTTCTGGTTGACCATCTTTTTATAGATGCTGAAGTAGTGCTTTACACGTCCGTCCACTTCGCAGCGGATATCAGCTTCTTTCATATGCTGACGGACAGCCTCAACCATTTCATCAATAAAATCGTCTTTTACATTTTTGCGTGCCTTGACCTCTTCTACCAGATTGTAGAAAACGTCCGGCTCTAAATATTTAAGCGCTAGGTCATCGAGCTCGATCTTAATCTTAGAAATACCAAGACGCTGTGCGATCGGCGCATAGATGTCCATCGTCTCACGTGCTTTTTCTTTCTGCTTCTCACGTGTCATAAACTGAAGCGTACGCATGTTATGCAGACGGTCGGCCAGTTTTATGATGATGACACGGATATCTTTTGCCATGGCAAGAAACATCTTTCTGAGGTTTTCTGCCTGCACCTCAATTTTATCCGTTGTATATTTGATCTGTGTCAACTTCGTAACGCCATCTACTAAAAGCGCTACCTCTTCGCCAAATTCTTCCTTCAGTTCGTCTAAAGACATTGCAGTATCTTCAACAACATCATGAAGAATTGCTGCTGCGACAGTCTCCTTATCCATTTCCAGTTCCGCTAAAATAATGGCAACCTGGATCGGATGACTGATATAAGGTTCCCCGGATTTACGCAGCTGATCCCCATGTGCCTCTTTTGCCACATGGTATGCTTTTTCAATCAGCGAAATATCATCCGATGGATGATATTTTCTGATCGTTGCTATTAACTTGTCGTATAACTCTTCGATGGGAACCGGGGTCTCCGTTGCATTAAGCTTCTTCAAAGATTCCGGTGTTTCCTGCTGGACCATTGGCCTCATGCTCTCATCTTTTGTTACTACTTGTTGTTCACTCATCGTTTAATCTTTTATCTATTTCCTCAAAACTTAATATAGTTGTTTCCGTTTCTGCAGCGTGGTTCATGTCCTCATACTTAAGGATCGTCGTTTCCGATTCCTGATTGTGATCCATATCTTCAAAACGAAGGATCGTTGTCTCCGACTCCGGATTATGCTCCATATCCTCAAACCTTAAGATCTGTGTCTCGGATAAGTCTTCAGCAGATGCTGCTTTTACCTTTTCACCAATCTCCGGAGAAATATCCGTCACCGCATAATAGGGATCCATTTTTATATCTTTTGTGGCAATGCCTTCGTAAGTTGAAAGATCTTCCTCAAAATCTTTTTCAAAATCATCATCGAGATTCAGCTTTGGTTTGTGAGAAGGATCTTCCGTATCATCCGGTCCTTTAGGCTTACTCTTTCTGTTCTTCAGCAGAACAAATACAAGAGCAGCCGCGAGAAGTATAATAATAATCGCTCCGATTATCAACCAAAGACTCACATTCGATTTTTCAGGTTCAGCTTTTTCAGCCTCTTTTGCCGAAATCAGGGATCTTGTCAGAAAATACTCTGATGCATGTGTCAAAGATAAAACGACCTGATCCTTTCCAGCTGTAATCTTCTGCTCTTCTAAGGACAATTCGTTTTTCTTCTGATCAAAGTAATAGAGCTGCAGTTTTGCATTCTCTTTAAATTCGTCTTTGTTTGCTATTGTCAGCTTAGTCCCTTCCGGAAGTTTACCGGAATAAGCAAGATTGATGATTATTCCTTCTGCAAAATTAGAAAGCTCTGCAATCTTTTCTTCATTATCGGATTCAAAACTAACAGTAGGATCAAAGGATGTCATATCAGCTGTGATGTTTGCTCCAATGATCGTCCATCCGTAAAGAAGACTGTCATCATCCGCGTAACGATTCAGATAAAGCGTTTTGCCCCAGGCTTTGATTGCTTTGAGGAGCTTTGCATCCAGTACATCTCCATCAGTCAGTTTAACCGTAATCGAATCTGCCGTGCTGCTTTGCATTTCTGCTTCCAGATCTTTTAAAGCAATCCGGTCTTCTTTTCTTGTGATTTTAAGCTGATAGCCCATCTGCAGACCGTTTTCTGCAGTAACTACAATATCAAAAGTATTAAGCCCAACACTAAGCTCTTTTTCACCGGCTCCTGCAACTGTTGCTTTTGCATCTTCTGCGCCGGCTTCAATCGTAATCTTATTTATGTTATTAGAGACAGATGCGGAATAAATTCCATTGCCGTCATTATTCAAAGGCAGTTCTTTTTGATCCGTCCCGAGAATGCGAATATAGGAAATTGCTGCGTTACCTGAACCTTCACCAGTTGAATTTCCATTGATATAGCTGCCATCACCATATCCATAGTTATCATCCGCGCCGGCGCCTCTTCCAGGAGCAGTGCCTCCGCCAGAGTTTTCAGTTACAGTAACGGTACAGCTTTGGCTATAGTATTCCGAATCCTGAGGAACACCATCCCCATCAAGATAGCTATAATATCCTGATACATAAATGTTGCCTGTTCCTGTACCATTAGTTCCTACATAATAGGTCCCTGATAATGTATTGCTAAAACCCGTATCGTTTCCCATTGATTCGGTTAAAGCTCCATTAACGGCTCCATCGCATGAGATTTCAACAAGTCCATAGGATAAATTGTTTCCAGTAAAAGTAACAGTAACAGCAACTGAATCACCTTGTGCAACCACATCCGTAACAGAAACTGACATTCCATCTGCAAAGCTTGGAATAGAAAATCCAAAGCTAAGACAAATTGCACATATAACGATTGATATCTTTTGAATCCATTTTTTCATGGTTCATCCGTCCTCTCGTTATGCCTTTACTCTCCTGTACTTTCAGTACTTTCTTCATTGGCATCGGCTTGAGTTGTGCTTTCCGTCTCTGTTGTTTCCTGTTCTTCCGCATTTATCTCAAGCTTCTGCTCTCCGCTAACTTCTGCTTCTGTTTGCGTTGCTTCAGGTTCCGTAGCTTCCGGTTCTGCTTCCGGCTCTTTTGGAAGAGTAAGGTCGATTCGTTTCAAGATATGTTGTTTCATCAGTGTCAGATCGGAAAGCGTGATCTTACCGTCTTTGTTTACATCCGCGCAGGTATACGCATCGCCCTTCAGAACTAATCTGCCTAAGATATGCATCTTTGTACGAGTCAGATCGGAAAGACTGATATTGCTGTCTCCATTAACATCGCCATAAACGATCTGCACTCCGCTGGCTCTATAGAACTCTTCCACCTTGTTCGGCATTGCTGCAACTCTTGTAAACAGCGGGCTGCCCGGAAGGATATAATTCATATCGAAATGGCCTTTTAAGCCGTTCACAGTTCCTGTTGCGGAATATTGCCACATATCAAATCCAAAGCCATATTGTTCCGGACGGCTTCCCCAGAACGCAAGCCAGATCATACCGGCATTGTTAATTTTGTTATAGTCTAAAACATTGATGAAATAATCAGGGTTTGCATATACACCAACATCCGAATAGCCTCTTGCTTTCATTCCGTTCACATAGCGAACGCAGAAATCCGTCAGCTGTTTACCATGTGTATATGGATTAAAGTTGTGACGAGCTTTATATGCATCGGCATCTTCCATATCGAACCAGATTCCAAGGGTCGGGTTATGTCCCTTGATCATACGGATCGTATGTGCGATCTCACTATCGACTTCGGCTGTAGAAAGCGCATAAGAATAAATATAAACGCCATAAGGGATACCAAGACGTTCGCACTGCTGCATGTTATACTCTGCGTTTGGATCGTCCTGGTTCTTATAATCATCTCCCCAGCCAATACGGATGATAGCAAACTCCACTCCGTTTGCTTTTGCCTTTGCCCAGTCGATGACTCCGTTGTGATTGGAAACGTCAATTCCGCCAAAGCGGCCTGCGGCAATCGTTGCGTAAGTCTCCTTTTCAGTTCCCATAGGGATGGCAATCACTGCCACAACGAGCATTAATGTAATTAATAATAAACCGATGAGTTTTTTTACCCGAACCAAAACTCTTTCCTCCAAAAATGATCAACTATGTTCTTCGAAAACCATTTGACACAGTATCGGTCGTTGTGATATAAAATAACTCGTGCTTTAGGGGAATCATACAATGGCAGTATGACGGTCTCCAAAACCGTTCATGGGAGTTCGAATCTCTCTTCCCCTGCGCTAAGGCTGTCAATCATGGCAGCCTTTTTCTTTGCCAAAATATCTTAAAAATAACCGAATTATTATACCACTATTTCCTTACTTTGTTAATGGCATCTTTTACGTTGTCAACGCCTTCTATGGCGATTCCATCTATACTTTTAAGCGCTTTCATCGCACCCTTTGGAACAATGCAGCGCGTAAAGCCAAGCTTCTTTGCCTCATAGACTCTGGCTTCCATGAGATTAACACTTCTGACTTCCCCTGAAAGACCAACCTCTCCAATCGCGATCGTACCGGCATCTACTGCAAAATCCATATAGCCGGATGCCAAAGCGATCACTACAGCAAGATCCAAGGCGGTCTCATTAATACGGATTCCGCCGACTACATTAAGATAGGCATCACATTCTGAAAAATGAAGCCCCAGTCGCTTTTCTAAAACCGCGATTAAAAGATTCATGCGGTTATAATCAATTCCCGTAGAAGATCTTCTCGGATTTCCAAGTCCGCTCCTTGCAACCAATGCCTGAATCTCAACCAGTATTGGCCTGGTTCCTTCAATTGAACAGGATACAATGGATCCAGATGCATTTTCCGGTCTTCCTGAAAGCATGAAGGCAGAAGGATTAGCAACCTCCTTAAGACCTTCCGAACGCATTTCAAATATTCCAACTTCATTGGTAGAGCCAAAGCGGTTCTTAACGCCCCTAAGCACACGATAGGACGCATGCTTATCACCTTCAAAATAAAGAACAGTGTCAACCATGTGCTCTAAAATTCTTGGGCCGGCAACAACGCCTTCTTTTGTAACATGTCCAACGACAAAAATGCTGACGCCGATGCCTTTTGCAAGCTGCATCAGGATATTCGTACATTCGCGTACCTGTCCGACGCTGCCCGGAGCTCCGGTCGTATCTGCGCTGAACATGGTCTGAATAGAGTCTATGATCGCAACCTCAGGCATTTCAGATCGGATCGCACTTTCTACGACCTCA
>CAMODY010000068.1 GCA_946611595.1 uncultured Clostridia bacterium
AAAATGGAGTTCAGAGAGGAAGTTATCCAGATTCTTATCGACAGAGCAGCAAAAATGTTTGGCCTTGATCCGTCCACATTAGGACCGGAGACAAGATTCAAAGAGGATCTTCAGTGCAAATCTGCAAACATCGTTCAGTTCACAACTACACTTGAGGACGAGTATGATGTAGAAGTTCCTTACATGGAGTTCAACAGAAAAGCTACTTTTGCTGATGCAGCAGATTACATTGCTGAACTTTGTGACGAATAAAGAGTCAACTAAAATGCGCCACTCCCGGTCCGCGGGAGTGGTCGTTTTTCGTTAAGGAAATGATTTTATTGATGGAGGAAAAGATTTTATGGATTTAATGGAGCAAATCTACGCGAAAGCGAAAGAAAACCCACAGAAAGTAATCTTCCCGGAAGCAACCGAAGAGAAGATCCTTCTTGCAGCTCTTGAAGCTCAGAACAACGGATACATCAAAGCTACTCTGATTGGTGATCCGGCCGCAATCAAGGCTGCAGCTGATGAGTATGGTATCGATATCAGCTCAATGGAAATTTATGACAATACTGACGAAGCTAAGAATGAAGCTGCTTTCGAAAGATATATTGCAGAATATTCTGACATGCTGAGCATGAAGGCTCTTAAGAGAAAGAGCAGCAAAGACCCGATGTACACAGCTATGGTACTCGAGGCTATCGGCGATTATGACGTAACCTTTGCAGGTCTTTCCCATTCTACTGGTGATGTTATTCTTGCAGCTACAACTATCATCGGTCTTAAAGATGGCATTGATACTTCTTCCTCCATGGGTCTTGGAATCATTCCGGGATTCGAAGGAAGCGAAGGAAAATACATCCTCTTCGGTGACAGTGCTGTTTGTGCAGATCCGACACCTTCAGAACGTGCTTCTATCGCAATCTCCGCATGCGAGACTGCAAAAGAACTTTTCGGTTGGGAGCCGAGATGCGCTATGCTTTCCTTCTCTACAGACGGAAGTATGGAACATCCGCTGGTTGACGAAGTTCGTGAGTCTGTTCGTATCGCAAACGAGCGTCGTCCTGACCTCGCTATCGATGGTGAGTTCCAGCTTGATGCAGCTATCGATCCGAAGGTTGCAGCAAAGAAAGTTGGAAGAGAATCCAAAGTTGCCGGCAAAGCAAATATTCTTATCTGGCCGGATATCAACGTTGGTAACATCGGCGTTAAACTGCTTCAGTTCTTCGCAGGCGCTGACGCTCCTGGCCCGCTGATGCAGGGATTCAAAAAGATTGCTGCTGACTGCTCCAGATCCGCACCGGTTTCTGAGCTTGTTGGTAACATCGTAATGTGCGCAGTTCGTGCTGCAAACGCTGAGAAATAATTTGCGGACGCATAGTTTAATCAAGTGAATCACACTTCCTTCGGGAAGTGAAGTTCAAGCTAGAGTTTGAAGAGGGTCGGTTTCCGGCCCTCTTCTTGGTGACAGGGATGTGTGACAGGGGGACGGTTCTTTTGTCACGCTTCCCTTGTCACGTTTTGGGGCTTGGTGTAAGATAAAGAAAGCGAAGGGGCAAGTTGTTGTCAGGAGGAATAAAATGAGAAATTATCAGGAAGAGTTTGACAAGAGAGTTGCATGGATTAAAAATCTGGTGGAAAGCGCCGGATGCAAAGGCGTTATCTATGGTAATTCTGGCGGTAAGGACAGCGCATTAGTCGGCATCCTTTGCAAGGCTGCGTGCGAAGATACTGTTGGAATCATCATGCCTTGCGCGTCGAAAAGAAACTATGAAGAGGATATGAAAGACGGAATCGATGTTGCAAAGCAGTTTAAGATCGAATATCGCGTCGTTGATCTGACAGCAACAAGGGAAGCTCTTCTTGCTGCGGCAAAAGAAGCCTGTGATAATCTCACGGATCCGGCAATTTCCAATATTGCACCTCGTCTTCGTATGACGACGCTCTATGCAATCGGTCAGAGCGAAGGCAGATTAGTTGCAGGAACCGGAAATGCGGATGAGCTTTATGTCGGCTATTACACCAAGTATGGCGACGGCGGAGTAGACTTTAACCCGATCGGAGATTTAAACGTGTCCGAAGTTTATGAATTCTTAGCATGGCTTGATGCTCCGGAAAATATCCGCACAAAAGCACCGTCTGCAGGCCTTTTTGATGGACAGACAGATGAGGGCGAGATGGGTATCAAGTACGATGAGATCGATGAGTTCTTAACCACAGGAAAGACGAATCCTGAGGCGCAGGCAAAGATCGAGCGTATGCATGCAAGAAGCGAGCATAAGCGCATCGGCACAAGATTTTATCCGAACTAAATAGAGCAATCAAAAACAATATACTACAAGAAAAAGGTCAGGAGATTCTCCTGACCTTTTTAGTAGCGGGAACTGGATTTGAACCAGCGACACTTCGGGTATGAACCGAATGCTCTAGCCAACTGAGCTATCCCGCCATAGTAAATATAAAGTTTTGAGTCTAAACTCATGGGGCCTACAGGGCTCGAACCTGTGACCCCCTGCTTGTAAGGCAGGTGCTCTCCCAGCTGAGCTAAGACCCCGGGTCACTTATCAAGCCAAAGTAGCAGGCTCTCAAGTCGTGCTTGGCTATTATAACACATTCGAAAATGATTTCAACACTTATTTTCAGTTTTTCTGAAGATAAACTGAAATAGCGTTTAGGGCTTTAGGATCTGCCGGCAGCTCCCCATGCGCAGCTGCATCAAGTGTTACAAACTCTGCATCCTCCGTGAAGTGTTCTGATAGAGCCAATGAGTAGCGATAGGGAATCCGCTCATCTGCCTTTGATGCCAGGATCAAAGGTTTGCACTTTACTTTTTCTGCATAATCTTTTGTGTCCATCTGGAAAGAGATCAGAAGTTTCATCGGTCCATAAAAGACCGGAGTGACGCTGTTGTAAAGATCATAGATCGTCTCATATGGTGCAAGCAGGATGAGTCCTGATACATCATAGCTGGAAGCAGCATATGCAGCAGGACCGCAGCCGAAAGAATATCCCATCACATAAATGTTTCGAACATTGCCACGCGTTTTAAAATAGTTGTATGCCAGAGTAGCAGATTCACGAATCGCTTCATCCGTTGCCTTTCCGCCGGACGTTCCAAAACCCGGATAATCAATGACTGCAATATCGTATCCGTTAAAGTAGTCACTTTCTGTCATCTGGTTTAAAAACCTGAGGGCGGCTGTAGAAGAGTCTTCATCATAGCCACCGAAATAGAGCAGGAGATCGGCCTCTCCGGAATAGCTGTTGTTCATCTGATGCAGCCGCCAGCCATAGAGATTTCCGCCAGGCGCTTCTATCTTGATATCTTCAACCATGGGCATATTCATGGGCTGCTTTTCCGCATAGAGTTCTTCAAGTTCTATCAGCGTCAGCTCTTTAGCGGCTTCTTCGTTATAATTCGGTCGCACGATCACAAGCGGTGTCACGACATAGGTGACCACGCAATAAAGGATCAAGACTCCGATGATGATCAGAGGGATCAGCCATTTCTTCCTGCGTTTAGTGTTTTGCTTGCTTTCCTGCATGAGCCTATTATACATAAAAATGCATCGTACAGGACTGCAATTCTTTCACTTTCGTGTATAATAAGACAAACGGTATCACGCCAAATAAATGGCGAAAGGAGAAGTTATGAGAATTGGTCAGGGCTATGATGTACATAGATTAACAGAAGGCAGAAAGCTGATCATCGGTGGAGTGGAGATTCCGCATGAGAAGGGGCTGGACGGTCATTCCGATGCAGATGTTTTAATTCACGCCATCATGGATGCGCTTTTAGGTGCAGCTGCACTTGGAGATATCGGTGTCCTGTTTCCGGATACGGACGATGCCTACAAAGGAGCGGACAGCATGGAACTTTTAGCTGAGGTGCGTGAGGCCATACTTGAAGAAGGCTATGCAATCTCGAATATCGATGCGACGATCATAGCGCAGGCTCCGAAGATGAGACCTTATATCGATCAGATGAGAGAAAACATCGCCAAGGTCTTAAACATTGGGCAGAATCAGGTGAATATCAAAGCAACGACAGAAGAAAAGCTTGGTTTTACCGGAAGAAAAGAGGGGATTTCTGCCATTGCGGTCAGTTTGCTGGAATAACTACTGAAATACTATGTTTTTAGCCTGCTATCTCTTGAACATTAGGCGCGTTTTTGCTACACTTTAGCGAGTATGAAATTCTTAGACTATTATAAAGAAGAATCTGAAGTCATCATGGACCGCGACCCTGCGATCAAAAACCGCAGGGAGGTTTTTTTATACCCAAGTTTCTGGGCCGTTTATAAGTACCGGAAAGCGCACAAACTGTACAAGGAAGGTAAGTTTTATCGCGCCAGAAAAATCTCTCAGCGAGCAGCGAGAAAAACCGGAATTGAGATTCATCCGGGTGCTGAGATCGGGAAGGGATTTTTCATTGATCATGGCCATGGTGTTGTGATCGGGGAAACCACGGTGATCGGCGATAACGTGACCTTGTATCAGGGGGTAACGCTTGGCGGTACCGGTAAGGAAAAAGGAAAACGTCATCCGACCTTAAAAGACGGCGTTATGGTGAGCGTTGGTGCGAAGGTGCTCGGTAATATCGTGATCGGAGAAAACTCTAAGATCGGTGCTGGTTCAGTTGTACTGGATGATGTACCGCCTTGCTCAACGGTTGTGGGTATTCCTGGCCGCGTTGTACGCAGTGAGACGGTTGAAGTTCCGCCAAGACAGGAACTCGACCAGGTACATCTGCCTGACCCTGTAAAGAACGATATCATTGCTCTTCAGGAAGGTTATGCAGAACTTTCTGCAAAGCTGGATGAACTTTTGAAAAAAGAGCGATGTTGACGCTGAAGATTATTTCGGCAGCTTTAGATAAATAGAGCCGGCACATCAGGATGCGGCATGAAAGAATAGAGGATAAAACATGAGAATCTACAACACATTAAATGCAAGAAAAGAAGAATTAAGACCACTTGAGCCAGGAAAGGTAAAAATGTATGTCTGCGGACCAACGGTCTATAACCTGATCCACATCGGAAATGCAAGACCGATGATCGTTTTCGATACTTTCCGCAGATACCTTGAGTACAAAGGTTATGAAGTTACCTATGTGTCCAACTTTACGGACGTAGATGATAAGATTATCAACAAGGCAAATGAAGAGGGCGTGGATGCATCCGTGATCTCCGAACGTTATATTGCAGAATGCCTGAAAGATATGGAGGGCATGAATGTAAAGCCTGCAACCGTTGCGCCGCGTGCGACACAGGAAATTGACGGAATGATCGAAATGATTCAGGATCTGATCGAAAAAGGCTACGCATATGAGGCTGACGGTACGGTTTATTTCAGACCGCGTCAGTTCCAGGGATATGGAAAACTGTCCAAGAAAAATCTGGATGATATGCAGAGTGGACACAGAGATATCAAGGTAACCGGAGAAGAGCACAAGGAAGACCCTTCGGACTTTGTCCTTTGGAAACCGAAAAAAGAAGGCGAGCCGAGCTGGCCGAGCCCATGGTCTGACGGAAGACCGGGATGGCATATTGAATGTTCCGTAATGAGCAAGAAATATCTTGGCGAGACAATCGATATTCACGCAGGAGGAGAGGATCTGATCTTCCCGCATCATGAAAACGAGATCGCGCAGAGCGAAGCAGCAAATGGTGTTCCGTTTGCAAAGTATTGGATGCATAATGCGTTCTTAAATATCAACGGATCTAAGATGAGCAAGTCTGCCGGCAACTTCTTTACGGTACGTGACATCGCTCAGAAATATGACCTTCAGGTGCTGCGCTTCTTCATGCTGAGCGCACACTATAGAAGTCCGCTCAACTTCTCAGACGAACTTATGGAGGCTGCAAAGAACGGACTTGAAAGAATTAAAAATGCAGCTGAAAAACTCGACTACATGGAGCAGAACGCTGAAAACCGTTCCTTTGATTTTGATGAGGGTGAAGACCGCGAGTTTGGCGCTGAATATCTTAAGAAATTTGAAGAAGCAATGGATGATGACTGCAATACCGCAGATGCAATCGCAGCAGTCTTTGAGTTTGTCCGCGCGATCAACGTTACCATGACGGATACCTCTTCAACTGCGCTGGCAGAAAGAGCAGAATATGTTCTTAAGACCATGTGCGGAATCTTAGGAATTGATCTGGAAAGAAAAGAAGAAGCTCTTGATGTTGAGATCGAGGCTATGATCGCAGAACGTCAGGAAGCGAGAAAAGAAAAAGATTTTGCAAGAGCAGATAAACTTCGTGACAAACTGCTTGCAATGGGAATCGTTCTCGAGGACACCCGTGAAGGAGTAAAATGGCACAGACAATAAATACAGCTCTCTCGTCTCTGCAGCTGGCCTATTTAGGAGATGCCGTATATGAACTTTTCGTAAGAGAACATACACTTGGCGTTGTCTCCGGCCATGTTGATAAGCTGAATAAGTATTCGAAAAAACTTTCGATGGCAAAGACGCAGGCGAAGATGATAGACCGCTTGGTAGCAGATGACATGTTGTCAGAGGAAGAACTGGCAGTTTTTAAAAGGGGCAGAAATGCAAAGTCAGCCTCACTTCCTAAAAGCTGTACGCCGGCGGAGTACAGGAAGGCAACAGGACTTGAAGCACTGATGGGGCATCTTTTTTTTAACGATCAAAAAGAACGTATTGCAGAGTTGCTCAGTTACGGCATCGATCATGTGGAATTATAAGGCCTTTGTTTTATAATTCGTTGAGATAGGATCATAATTATGGCAGAACAGAAAAATCAGCTGATGGCGGAAGGCAGAAATCCTGTCCTTGAGGCCTTAAAGAAAAACGACAATATTGATAAATTATATGTGCAGGAGGGCGTTAAGAACGGCCCTCTTGTAACCATTGTTGCAGAAGCAAAGAAGCGCGGCATTATGGTTGTTCCGGTTCCGAAGGAAAAACTCGATCAGATGAGCGAGACCGGACATCATCAGGGCGTGATCTTAAATCTGTCCGCAGTTGTTTATGCTACCGTTGATGATATTTTGGCGAAGGCAGAGGAGAAGGGTGAGAAGCCGTTTATCTTTGTGCTCGATGGAATCGAGGATCCTCATAACCTCGGGGCAATCATCCGGAGTGCGAATCTTGCCGGTGCGCATGGCGTGATTATTCCAAAGCATAGAAACGCCAGCGTTAATGCAACGGTTGCAAAGTCTTCTGCAGGGGCCGTCTATCATACCTTAATCGCAAAGGTAACAAACATTGCCCAGACGATTGAGCAGTTAAAAGAAAAAGGAATCTGGTTCGTCTGTGCGGATATGTCAGGCGACGTGATGTATAATGTTAATATGAAAGGCGCTATCGGACTGGTGATCGGAAACGAGGGAAATGGCGTGAGCCGCCTTGTAAAAGAAAAGTGCGACATGACCGCTTCTATCCCAATGAAAGGTGATATTGATTCGCTGAACGCTTCCGTTGCCGCCGGCATCTTAGCCTGGGAGATCGTCCGCCAAAACCGGTAAGGCAAAAATACAGAAAAGAGAGATGCACAAAATCCTTTCACCTGCAAAGCGATTTTGTGCTTTTTTTTGGAAAAGAGGATTATGAAAAAATTTATAAGCTGCTTTGCTGCAATAATAATGGTTGTAATATTTTTAGCCGCATGTGGAACTGTTCGGAATCAAGATGCGCAATCAGAGACGGAATCAACAGCTGCGGTAGTCGATGGTCATGTGTACGGCGCCGGAACATATCAGCAGATCTCTCAGGAAGAGGCGAAGCAGATCATGGAAACGGAAGAGGGGATTATTACTCTCGATGTGCGCACGCAGGAAGAATATGATTCCGGCCATATTCCGGGAGCTGTTTGTCTTCCGAATGAAACGATTCAGGAGGCTTGGTTACAGCAGCAGAGAGTTGAGGATAGTGGGAACTCTACGAATCTTGCGGTAGAGGATGCAGAACCGCAGCAGGGCATAGAGTCTTTTGAGAACTCTGGGGATCCGGAACTTGCATCTTTGAAAGTGGAAAGGCTGCTTCCGGATAGGAATCAAAAAATCTTAGTCTACTGCAGAAGCGGAAGAAGAAGCAAGGAAGCGGCGCAGACTCTTGCAGACATGGGCTATACGAATATATTTGAATTTGGCGGGATTATTGACTGGACCGGGAATATCGTCACACCAGAATTAACAAGTAATATTCACTTGAGCATACAAGGAGAGGAGCTTCCGGTCATCTGGGAGAACAATGCATCTGTGGATGAACTGAAACAATTGGTGCAGGGCGGCAAAACGATCCAGATGTCTATGTACGGCGGTTTTGAACAAGTTGGAGAACTAGGTACGGATTTGGCAAGGGATGATGTTCAGATGACAACAGAGCCGGGGGACATCGTACTGTATTCCGGAAATCAGATCGTGATCTTTTATGGATCAAATTCCTGGGCCTATACGAAGCTGGGCAAGGTCAATCTACCGCAAGAAAAACTTGAAGAATTACTTGGACAGGAAGATGTAGAGATCAGCCTGTTTTATTAAGGATTCTTTTTTGAAAGAAGGTGGGCGTATGAAATCAGCATATATTATGCCGCATCCGCCGATCGCAAGACCAGAGGTCGGACGCGGGGAAGAGAAGAAAATTCAGGCAACATTAGATGCTTACAGAAAAGCATCCGGGATGATCGCAGCGGATGCTCCGGAGACGATCGTCGTGGTCTCTCCGCATAGTGTTGTATTCAGTGACGCTTTCTATATTGCAGCAGGAGAAAGATGGCACGGTGACTTAAGCAACTTTCTTGCGCCTGAGGTAAGTCTTGATCTCGAAAATGATCTGGAACTGGCAGATGAAGTTGTAAGCATGTGTCAGGAAAAGAATATCCCGGTTGTATATACAGAGCAGGGAACAGACCGGCCGGATCATGGAAGCACCGTTCCACTTGCTTTTATCAGCGAGGCCTATAAGCAGTTTAAAATTCTTCGGATTTCTCCATCTTTTCTTCCGAATGAAACTTTGCTTGAGATGGGCCGTATCATCGAGCGGGCGGCTGCACACGTAGGAAGAAAGATAACCTTCCTTGCAAGCGGGGATTTATCCCACAAATTAAAAGAAGA
>CAMODY010000069.1 GCA_946611595.1 uncultured Clostridia bacterium
TCAATAACATTGGAATAAACTACCTCTACATTAGCCGATACGATGAAGCCATCAACGGTAACGACAAAATCACCTTTTTCGTATGGCTTGTCCGGATTTCTGCAGCTTGCAGCCAGATTATTTTCGTCAAAAGGTGCAACCAAAGTAATATCCTCCGTGAAGAGATCCATATTAACCGGCTGTGCCCAATTGTCATCCAGCTTAGCTGTATGGAAGATCTCCGGCGAATTTCCTAAAAGATCCCTGTTAAAATCTCCACCGGCGATACAGTAATTCCCTCTCTTGTATTCTCTCTGCATATCCTCAATGATCATTTTGAGCTGGGTCTCAGCTGTAGACGCGTCAGCTGTATAGGCAGAAAGATGAAGGTTATAAACGATCAACTGATTTCCATTATCAGTTGCAATATGGTTCTTTGAATAGCAGCGGTCAAGATCCAGCACCTTGGAAATACCCTCTTCAATCGGAAGGCTGCGTCTCATAGAATGATTGATCTGAGCATTAGAGAACGTCATAATGCCCGCTTTATTTTTTCCATGTGGCTGAAAAATCGGATACATCAGGAACGGACTGTCATAGTTCTGCGCAAACGTGTAGGAATACTGTCCGATATCATTCATTCCTCCTGTAACCAGTTCCCTCTCGTCGACGTGATAGGACCTTGTCGCATCAAAATCGACTTCCTGGAACAAAGCAATATCAGGAGCCTGTTCATTAATAACGCCCATGGCACCTGCAATATTCTCATAAACGGCATCTTCAGAAAAAGCCCAACTTTCTTTTCCGCCATCCATGAAGAATGTATAGTCATCACTATATGCGCCAAAACCAATATTGTAGCTCGTAATCTTAAGTTCCTGACCGGTCGGAATCTGCTCACTTGCAGACTGCTGATTGATCGTCAGAGACTGGCTGTCTTTAATCCTGTGGAAGCTGAAATAAGCATATGCAACGTAAGCTGCCACGATTACAACAAGAGCCGCAACTACAATTCCAATAATCTTAAAGACGGTTGCGACCGGATTTCTTTTTTTCTTTTCCCCCTTTACCTTCTTTGCCATCATTACCCCTCCTTTTGCCATTTTCTTGTTTCACATCTCAAAACCCCGCAAAGAAACAAGAAAACCATATTTCAGATAGTTTTTTCAACCAAAGCCACCCCTTTAATGCAAAGAAAAAACTGTCTTTCTTGTGTTATATCAAAAAAGACAGCTTCTTACAAGAATTGAGGTTTGTTTTCTTGTTGCCTATAGGGTTTGCAATCGCCGAAACAAGAAAGCGCTAAATAGGACCTTTATTTTAATCTGTAAGTCCAAGTTCTCCCGGCTCTGCCTCTTCTTCATCTAATTCATAGTCCAGTGCAGCACGGAACTGGGTCTCATAAAGAGTCTTATAGAGCCCGTCTTTTCCAATCAATTCCTCATGGGTACCCTGCTCTGCAATTGTTCCTTCTCCGATCACAAGAATCTGGTCTGCTTTCAATATGGTGGATAAACGATGTGCAATGACAATGCTGGTACGCCCTACCATAATCTTTTCGAGGGCATCCTGAATTGCATTTTCAGAGATGGAGTCTAAAGCACTTGTTGCCTCATCCAAAATTAAAATCTTTGGATCTTTTAATATCACACGGGCGATTGATATCCTCTGTTTTTCACCGCCGGAGAGTTTCAGTCCACGGTTTCCGACAACCGCTTCATAGCCTTCCGGCTGTGAAACGATAAAATCATGAATGTTCGCGACCTTGCAGGCTGCTTCAAGTTCTTCTTCTGTTGCATCTTCTTTTGCGTAAAGAAGATTTTCCCTTATCGTTCCATTAAAGAGATAGGTGTCCTGCGTAACGACACCAATGCAGCTTCTAAGATATGCCAGGTCAAAATCTCTTACGTCAACGCCTCCAATACTCACCTTTCCTCCAAGCACATCATATAATCTCGGGATCAGATTCACGACCGTCGACTTTCCGGAGCCAGACCCTCCAACAATGGCATACATAGAGCCGCCTGGAATTGTAACATTTATATCTTTCAAGAGCGGCCTGTCTGGCTCATAGGAGAATTCCACATGCTCAAAACTGATATCCGCATTCTTTACTTCCGGCTTCTGTCCGTTTTCCGGAGAGACGATTGTACTTTCTTTATCGAAGTAATCGAAGATTCTCGTAAAGAGTGCCAGGGATCTTGTAAAGTCTACCTGGATATTCAAGAGCGATTCTACCGGCCGGTAAAGACGATTCACCAATGCAACAGTTGCTGTGATCGTACCGACGGTAAGAGCCGGATCCCATTCACGGATGATAAACAAACCGCCTGCAAAATAGATCAGAAGCGGTGCGATCTGGGTAAACATCCCCATGATCATATGAAACCATTTACCGCTTCTTTGCTCTTTGAGGGCATATTGCGTAACTTCTTCATTGACTTTTACAAAACGGTCATACTCTGTTTTTTCTTTCGCAAAGAGTTTTACAAGCAGTGAGCCGGATACGCTTAGCGTCTCATTGATCCGCTCATTCATCTCGTCTGTTTTTTCCTGACTTTTTGAAAGCAGCGCCCATCTTGTTCTTCCGACGGTCCTTGTTGGAATGATCAAAAGAGGAATCACAATAATACCAACGATGGCAAGTTTCCAGCTCATGGTAAAGAGCGCCACAAGCGTCGTAACAACCGTCGCGATATTACTGACAATACTTTGCAGCGTACCTGAAATAACTGAGCTCACGCCGCTGATATCAGTATTCATTCTGGTGATGATATCGCCCTGTTTTTCTGAAGTAAAAAAGGAATGCGGCATATATTGCAGATGCTTATACATCTGATTACGCATATCAAAAATGATCCGCTGGGAGATCCACGCATTAATATAGGTTTCCAAAACGGAAATCGCTTGGGAAACCGCAAGCGTTACAATGGCTGCGATCAACAACTTAATGAGCAAAGACCAGTCTTTTCCGATCAACGCCTCGTCAACGATGCGGCCTGTAATGATAGAAGGAAACAGGCCGACAACTGCGGCCGCAAGAATCGTGATGAATACGATTATAAATTGCAGCAGGTATGGTTTTAAGTAGCTGAAGATCCGTTTTAATAATTTGCCTGTGACCTTGGGCATATTCTTTTTTTCTTCATCGGTCAAAAAGTTTCTTGCGCCAAATGGTCCTAAGCCGCCGCGAGGGGGATGTGCCATAACTTGCTCCTCCGTATAGTCACCAATTACTTTGATATCAAAAATGAGTCTTGCCTCTGCAACACTCATTTTACCGCAAATTTCTTCTGCCAGAAAGTTTTTCTACAAGGTGTAAGAATCGAGTTGTCTTACCGAACCTGTCATGATCGTATTGCCATGGAATTCACTTTCAACGGAAAGCACTCCTCCCGGTTGCTGCAGAGAAAGCTTAACATCTTTTTTTGTTTTTTCTGCCATATAAATGCCGCAGGCTGAACTTCCGCTTCCACAAGAATTCTCCCAGAAAACCGTTTTGCTTTCCGGAATATAAACAAGTGGCGTAAGCTTCAGTGCAGGGGCAGTTCCTGAAAGAAACATAAGACCCAAACCTTCTGCTGAAAGTTCCTCGCACCATTTTTTCACAGCCTTTTGGGCTGCTGCCCGATCCTCTTGCAAATAGTAAAATGAAGATTGTTCTTCAATGATCAAATGAGTGATCCCCTGCATTTGAATAAGCGGAAGTGGAGCCGTAATTGCCTGATAACTTAGCTCCTTTATTTCAATGTTTATAGCGTGCGGCATTACAACGCTGGCTTCAGTAATGCCATTTTCCGAACCGAGAATCTTGACGGAAACCACTTCTTTCGTTCCGGATACTTGAAGTTTGATTTCAGGATTCCTATGGGGTTTGGTTTGATTTTTTTCAGCATATAAAACCGCTGTGCACATAGATGCATTTCCACAAAACTCTCCACCCGCCATTCGAAGACTTGCCTGCACAGGATCATCAAAAGAACCGGACAGATCCACAAAACCCACCTGCTCTACTTCCGGGTGCCGCTCCATGATCTTTCCGGCTATAAAAGGCTGCCGGGATATCTCTGCTCTGCTTGTTACAAGTGCAGTGACATTCCCGGTCGGATTCATAATTATATAATTACATATTTGATCAATATCAGTTTTCATGCCCAATATACAATGTCTACTTCTGATAATTCTTCAGGAACAGTTTTGTTCTCTCCTGTGTCGGGTTTCCAAATACTTCTTCCGGATCGCCCTGCTCCACAATAACACCGCCATCCATAAAAATCACGCGATTGCTGACAGCTCTTGCAAACGGCATCTCGTGAGTTACAACCACCATGGTCATTTTCTCTTCTGCAAGCTGCTTGATAACTTTCAAAACTTCGCCTGTAAGCTCAGGGTCTAACGCACTGGTTGGTTCATCAAAGAAGAGAATTTCAGGTTTTAACGCAAGTGCACGGGCAATTGCTACTCGCTGCTGCTGTCCGCCGGAAAGCTGGCAGGGATATGCATCGCCTCTTCCGGTAAGACCCATTTTATCCAAAAGTTCTAAAGCTTCTTTATATACTTCATCCTTAGGTCTTTTCTGTACTTTTATCGGAGCATCCATGATGTTCTTAAGAACAGAAAAATGCGGAAATAAATGGAACTGCTGGAACACAAGACCAAAATAGCTTTTGAATTCTGCAAGATCCTTATGGTGGGAATAGACTGCCTTACCACTGTCATCAGTTGTAACTGCACTCTTTCCCATATAACTGATGTTTCCTGAATCGATCGTTTCCAGGAAAGTAGCACAGCGAAGGAGTGTGCTCTTTCCAGAACCACTCGGACCAATGATGCTTACAACCTCACCCTTATCCACGTGCATGCTGATATCTTTAAGCACCTCATTATCCCCGAAAGATTTTTTTATATTTGACATTTCAAGTATCATCTTAGCGCTCCCGATTAATTATAGTAATTCAGTTTTTTCTCAACTCTCGCCATTACGAAATCAACAATGGCATTAAATACATAATAGAACACACCAGCTACCAGGAATGGTACGAAACTGGTCTGTGAATTAGCGATCTGCTTTCCAATCGTAAACATCTCCTGATAAGAGACCGCAAAAGCAAGCGAGGTATCTTTAACCAATGTAACAATCTCATTTGTGATACTAGGCATGATCCTCTTTATAACCTGAGGAAGGATAATGTGCATAAAGGTCTGGAATTTAGAATATCCCAGTACATCAGCAGCCTCATACTGTCCAATCGCCATGGACTCAATTCCGCCCCTGTAAATTTCCGCAAAATATGCAGCATAGTTGATCGCAAAAGCGATAACAACCGGGATCAATTTATTCTTGGATACATCAGCCCCAAACAGATAATGAGGGCCATAGGTTACGGCCAGTATCTGCAAAAGAAGCGGGGTTCCTCTTAGGATTGAAATAATGACTCTAACGATTCCGGAGACCACCTTGACTTTACTCATGCGAAGCAAGGCGACCACCATTCCCAACGGAAGAGAAAATAAAAGTGTTAAAAAGAAGATTGCGCAGGTTTTGCCAAAGCCACCTGCCATTAATCCGATCATTGTCCAAAGTGACATAATTTACCTCATAAAAAAAGACAAAGGCCGGAAGGCGCATTTGCACCTTCAGGCCTGACTAAACGATTTATGTATTACTGTAAGAAGATAAGATTCGGGATGAGATCCGCATATTCCTCTTTTTCAGCAATTTCTTTGTAGGTTCCATCAGCTACGAGCTCTGCAACTGCAGCTTCGATCTTGTCACACAGTGCCTGATCATCGGAGCGGAAGCAAATGCCATACTGCTCACCACCAAGCTCTTCATCAAGGATCACAAATCCTTCGTGCTCACTGATATAATCTTTTGCTACCGGCTCATCGACCAGTACCGCTTCAACAGCATTGCCATCAAGCTCTGTAAAGCATTTAAGGAAACTGTCGCATCTTACGACGCTGTTAAAGCTTGCCGCAAGATCTGCAAGGTCAGATTCAAGCAGCTGATCTCCACTGGTTCCAAGCTGAACTGCAACATCCTTGCCCTTAAGGTCTGCAGAAGACTTGATACCGCTGTCTGCTTTAACAAGAAGGACCTGTGTATTATCAAAGTACGGAGCAGAAAGAACATATCCGGCTTCTTTCATGCTGTCCAGGATCGTCATTCCTGACCAGATGCAATCGCATTCATTCGCATCCAGCTGGATCAGTTTGTTATCCCAGTTAACTTCAAAGATCTCAAGTTCTATGCCAAGTTTGTCACATGCTGCCTGGCAGATTTCAACGTCGAATCCTGTATATTTTCCATCATCTCCCAGATAGGAAAACGGAGGATACTCCGGGTCAATACCCATAACAAACGTTGTTTTTTCTGCTGTATCTGCGCCGCTTCCTGCCGGTGCTTGACTGCCGCCGCTGTTTCCGCCGCACGCAGCCAGTGAAAGTACAACTGTAATTGCAAGAAGTCCGCTTATGATAATGCTACTGATTTTCTTCTTCATTTCTCTTCCTCTTTCTATAAGTAGTAATCCTTTTACGTTAAAAAAGTGATATGGTAGTATGCTACTATTTTAGCGCATTAAAGTCAATCGTTCTTTTTTTATTTTTTATGGTATTTTTTCTTTCGGCAATAGCACCTTTATGGTATACTATGCACGTGTTTTTTGGGGCTTATGCCCTAAGAGGATGAATATATTGTAAAGGAGTAAAAACATGCAGAGAAGAATCGGAACTGTTTCAAGGGGACTTCGTGCACCAATCGTCAAGGAAGGCGATGATCTCAGAAAGATTGTTGTTGATACCTTTATGGATTGTGTGGAAAACGGTGAATTCGAGATTGGCAAAAAAGATGTTTTAGCCATTACCGAATCCATCCTTGCACGTTCCCAGAAAAACTATGCAACGACTGACCAGCTTGCAAAAGACGTCAGAGAAAAACTCGGCGGCGAAACCGTTGGTGTCGTATTCCCAATTCTCTCCCGTAACAGATTTGCAATCTGCCTGCGCGGTATCGCTAAGGGCTGCAAGAAGGTCGTTCTGATGCTGAGTTATCCGAGCGACGAGGTCGGCAATCACCTTCTCGATATTGACCTGTTGGACGAAAAAGGTGTAGATCCTTACACAGATGTGTTAACACAGGAGGAATTCGAGGGAATGTTCGGTAAATCCAAACACACATTTACCGATGTTGACTATGTAAACTACTACAAGGGACTGATTGAAGAAGAAGGTGCTGAGGCACAGATCATCTTCGCAAACAACCCGCGTAAGATCGTGGACTACACAGATCACGTTATCTGTGCTGATATCCACACAAGAAAGAGAACCAAAAAGCACATCCTGGCTGCTGGCGGAAAAGTCGTTGTTGGTCTCGATGATCTTTTAAATGCACCGGTTGACGGCTCCGGCTACAATCCGGATTATGGTATTTTAGGTTCTAACAAAGCAACCGAAAATACGATCAAACTCTTCCCGATCAATTGCCAGGAATTTGTTGATGGCATCCAGGCTGACATCCTTGAAAAGACAGGAAAAACGATTGAAGTCATGGTATATGGCGATGGTGCCTTCAAAGATCCGGTTGGAAAGATCTGGGAGCTTGCTGACCCGGTCGTTTCTCCTGGATTTACCGCAGGACTGAACGGACAGCCAAACGAGTTGAAACTGAAATATCTTGCTGACAACCAGTTTGCTGACCTGCGCGGCGACGAACTGAAAGCTGCGATCCATCAGGCAATCAAGGATAAAGATGCAAACCTTAAGGGTAAGATGGATACAGAAGGAACCACTCCTCGTCAGCTTCCTGATCTTTTAGGTTCCCTTTGTGACCTGACAAGCGGATCCGGAGATAAAGGAACTCCGTTCATCTACATCCAGGGATATTTCGATAACTACACAGACTAAGCAATTTGCTATGAACCAAAACCGGAGCCTTAAAGGCTCCGGTTTTTTCATGCTTTATTAAAATACAATTGATCTATTTTCTTACGGACGATTGATGAGTTCTAATAATTCGTTCTTATAATAGAAGTCTTCTGCGCCCTGGAAGAAAGCATCAATGTTTTCAAACTCTGTAAGCGGCGGAATATCACAGCCGGAAGAGATCCAGAAGTTCGGGTATGCCTTGCACTCTTCCATCAGACGAGCCGTAGCCCATCTTACAGATGTCGGAGTTCCGTGACGGAATTCTTTCGACGGAGAAATATTGCCAAGAACCAGAACATCTGCCGGTGCTTTCTCCAGAATATCTGTCATCTTGATCGCATCACCAAAGTGATATCCCATACATCCGGTTGCAAAAATGTCTTCTGCCTGGAAAACAGTTCCGTTTCCGCAGTTGTGCAGGAATACTGCAAAATAATTATCCTGAGTTGCATCTACGATCTGTTTTACATAGTCATAAGCAAACTCTTTTGCAAGCTGTGGAGAAAGGATGCCGGCAAGCGGCTCTCCCATGATAACGCCATCTGCGCCTGCCTCTTTGAAAGCATTAATATAGTCAATAAGGAAGGTCGTTGCCTTCTGAAGAAGGGTGTGAACCATTTCTGGCTCATCATAGCAATTGACCATTGCTTCGTTTACGTCCATCAGACGTCCTGCTAAAGAGAACGGACCTGTGCACTCTGCAAAGACCGGTCTGTCTGTGATCACCTTTTTAGCTTTGCGGATTCCGCGGATATTTACGCGTGTTCTTTCAGCTCCGACTTCAGGGATCTGAAGTGCCTCTGCTTCTTCCGGTGTGCTGATGAGCTGTCCGGTAATGGTAGGGATTTCATCAACGGAATAGACCGCATGTGCACCAAATGCCTCTGCCTCTACGGAAAGATCCATATAGCCAAGTGCAATCGGCATATCATAACGGTCAGCGATCATTTTCATACCCAGAGCCTGATTGCTGCTGTTTGTACAGAGATCCCTTACGGTTACATAAAGCATCTGTACAGCCGGAAATGACAGGATCGGTAGTGGTTTCTTTTTTTCAGTGACGCGCATAACGTCGAGCCAGTTTTTGATATTGGAATACTGCATACCCTCTTCTCCTTTT
>CAMODY010000070.1 GCA_946611595.1 uncultured Clostridia bacterium
TATTTAGAGGAGGATACACAATGAATAAGGTTGAATTAGTCGAAGCTATGGCTAAAAAAACAGGCCTTTCCAAGAAAGATGCTGAAGCAGCATTAAAGGCTTTCATCGACACAGTTGAGTTTGAAGTTAAAAAGAACCGTAAAGTACAGTTAGTAGGATTTGGTACTTTTGAACTTACTAAGAGAGCAGCTCGTAAGGGACGCAATCCGCAGACAAACGAGACTATCAAAATCAAAGCTTCCAAAGCTCCAAAGTTTAAACCGGGCAAAGCTTTCAAAGATCTGGTAAACGGCGGAAAATAAGACATACAACCGAATTTACTGAAAAGTTAAGTAGAGTTGCTGCGAAAGCGGCAACTCTATTCTTATGTTTAAAGAGTTAGCCTCTGCGAACTTTTTCTTGACAGGTTAGCAAAGGACAACTATAATTTTATTGGTTAGAGATGACTAACCATTTTTTTGCTATTGATGGTTAGGCAAGGCTAATCAAACATCACAATACAGAAAGAAGGACTTAAGATGATGCCATTAATGCTGGCAAATGTAGATGAGGAGTACACCATCAAAAAAATCGGCGGAAGCCCGGAGGTCAAGAAGCACCTGGAAAACTTGGGGTTTGTCGTCGGCGGAACGATCACGGTCGTAAGTTCCATTAACGGAAATCAGATCGTAAAGGTAAAAGATGCACGCGTTGCAATTAATGATGAAATGGCACGCAGGATCATGATCTGACCCATGCGTTTTCATTTGCATATTATAGGAGGTTACTACATATGAACACACTGAGAGATGTCAAAGTAGGTGATACGGTAAAAGTTGTAAAGCTCCACGGCGAAGGAGCGATCAAGCGCCGCATCATGGACATGGGAATTACAAAAGGAACAGAGATTTATGTTCGCAAGGTAGCTCCGCTTGGAGATCCTGTGGAACTTACGATCCGCGGATACGAACTTTCTGTAAGGAAAGCCGATGCCGAAATGGTGGAGGTTGAGCCGGTGGAAGGCGCGGAAGCTTAAGCTGAACGTTAATTTATAGTAAGAAAGGAAGAACACTATGGGCATAACAATTGCACTGGCCGGTAACCCGAACAGTGGTAAAACAACGTTATTCAATGCTCTTACGGGATCCAACCAGTTCGTCGGAAACTGGCCGGGCGTTACCGTAGAGAAAAAAGAAGGTAAACTGAAAAAACACGATGGCGTAACCATCACGGACCTTCCGGGTATCTACTCCCTTTCCCCGTACACATTAGAGGAAGTTGTAGCAAGAAATTACCTGATCCAGGAACGTCCGGATGCCATCTTAAATATTATTGATGGAACGAACCTGGAGCGAAACCTGTATCTGACAACACAGCTTACAGAGCTTGGAATTCCGGTCGTACTTGCCATCAACATGATGGACCGCGTTAAAAAGAACGGGGATGTCATCAATACAGAAGAACTTTCCAGACAGCTTGGATGCAAGGTCGTTGAGATCTCCGCGCTGAAAGGCCAGGGCGTTATGGAAGCAGCAGAGGCAGCAATTGCAGCAGCAAGTGGTCCGCGTACGATTCCTTCCCACACCTTCTCAGGCCCTGTCGATCATGCCATTGCACACATCGAAGAAGCTGCAGTTCATGATCTTCCGGAAGAGCAGCAGAGATGGTATGCGGTCAAGATCTTTGAGCGCGATGAGAAAGTATTAGAACAGCTTAAGATCGATCCGTCCGTCATGGCGCACATCGAAGAGGATATTAAAAAAGCAGAAGCAGAATTAGACGACGATGCAGAAAGCATTATCACGAACGAGCGTTATCTCTATATCGCATCCATTATCAAAGCTTGCTACAAGAAGAGAGATGTCAAGAAACTGACGACTTCCGATAAGATCGACCGTATCGTAACCAACCGCTGGTTAGGACTCCCGATCTTCATCGTTGTTATGTTCCTTGTATACTGGATCTCCATGGTTGCAGTCGGAAGCGCAGCAACAGACTGGGCAAACGACGGACTCTTCGGAGACGGCTGGCATCTCTTCGGAATCGGTTCTGCAAAATATGCAGAGGCAGAAGAGACTTATGGAGATACCGATGCGATCATCGATGCTTACATTGCTAAGTATGGTACAGAGGATATGGCTGAAGCAATCGACATTGAGTCCGAAGATTTTGATGAGGCAGTAGCATCTGCAGCACTTACAAAACTCGTTGTAGCTACTCCGGATGATGCAGCTGTTACTTATGAATTAGAAGACGAAGAAACGCTTGCTGTAGAATATGTTGATTCTACAAAGGCGGATCTTGAAGATGCAGTCGCAAATTATCTGAATAAAGATTATAAGGAATCTGTCGGTGCTCCGGATACTTCGACCTATGGCGTTTGGGTTCCTGGTATCCCGGTACTGATTGAAAAACTCTTAGATGCTCTGAATGCAGCAGATTGGGTAAGAGGCCTGATCCTTGATGGTATCGTAGCCGGTGTTGGTGCAGTCCTCGGATTCGTTCCGCAGATGCTCGTACTGTTCCTGCTTCTTGCAATCCTTGAGTCCTGTGGTTACATGTCACGTATCGCTTTCGTTCTTGACAGAATCTTCCGCAGATTCGGTCTTTCCGGAAAATCCTTTATCCCGATCCTGATCGGTACAGGCTGTGGTATCCCGGGTGTCATGGCATCAAGAACGATTGAAAATGAACGTGACCGTCGTATGACTGTCATGACAACGACCTTTATCCCATGCGGTGCAAAAGTTCCGTTTATCGCAATGATTGCAGGTGCGATCTTCGGCGGAAGTGCATGGGTAGCAACAAGTGCATACTTCATCGGAATTGCAGCAATCATCGTTTCCGGTATCATGCTTAAGAAAACAAAAATGTTCGCAGGCGATCCGGCACCATTCGTTATGGAGCTTCCGGAATATCACCTTCCGACAGTTGGAAACGTTCTTCGTTCCATGTGGGAGCGCGGCTGGTCCTTCATTAAGAAAGCCGGAACGATCATCCTTCTTTCCACCATCGTTGTATGGTTCCTCTCCTTCTTCGGAGTTGTCGATGGAACCTTCCGTATGCTGGCAGAAGAAGAGATTGGATATTCGATCCTTGCAACAATTGGTAATGCAATCAAGTGGATCTTTGCTCCTCTTGGCTGGGGAACATGGCAGGCAACCGTTGCATCTATCACCGGTCTGATCGCAAAAGAGAACATCGTTGGTACGATGGGTATCCTCTACAGAGCAGCAGGCGATGGAACTGTTTATCAGAACATGGCAGCAGTATTTACCGGACTTTCCGCATACTCCTTCCTGATCTTCAACCTGCTTTGCGCTCCTTGCTTTGCAGCAATCGGTGCAATCAGACGTGAGATGAACAGCGCGAAGTGGACCTGGTTTGCAATTGGATATCAGTGTGTGTTCGCATATGCAATTGCATTTATGGTTTACCATATTGGCAGAATCTTTACAGGAAATGTCAATGTCATCGGATTGATCATTTCAATCATCCTACTGGCATTCATAATCTACATGCTCTTCATCAAGAAGTATAAAGAGTCCACGAAGCTTACAAAAACTGTAAAGGTCAACTAGGATATTTCTTTTAACGGGAGATTGTCATATAATAAACAAGAAAGGAGGATGTAAACATGTTTTCATGGCTGGCTTTTAACTGGGGAACGATCCTGGTATGCGTAGTGCTTGCAGCGATAGTTGTAGCAATCGTTGTAAAACTCCGCAAAGATAAAAAGGCAGGAAAGTCCTCCTGTGGTGGAAACTGCAAGGCTTGCGGAGGCAGCTGCCATGCGTGCAGCACACCTTGCAAAAAAAGCTGAGTTTTCGCTGAACCAAAATAACGAGAAAGGGCTGCCGCATTGCGACAGCCCTCGTTTTTTGAAATATGAATTTATGGTGAACTATTTGACCTGTGAATTAAATATCAGTAGAATAGTCGCATGAGAATTGACAAGTATTTAAAAGTATCCAGACTGATCAAACGAAGAACGGTTGCAAATGAGGCGTGTGATGCAGGCCGCGTCAGTGTGAATGGAAAAGCGGTCAAAGCTTCCTATGACGTTAAAGAAGGCGATGTAATCGAGATCGCATTTGGAACCAGAACTGTAAAGGCGAAAGTTATTAGCCTTTTGGAAAGTATCAAAAAAGACGATGCAAAGGACATGTACGAACTTCTATGAGAAAGAAACAAGGGACAAATAAAAGAAGGCTGGTCCTTACGATCATGATCGTGGTCGTTTTTATTGTTGCGTGCGTGTTCTTCGGAACAGAGATCTTTCAGCTGCGCGCAAAGAACGCAGAACTGGAAGCACGTAAGGAGCGGCTTGAAGAACTTTTAGCAGATGAGAACCTGAGAAAAGAAATGCTCGAGAATGAAGAGGTCTATATCCAGACCAAAAAATATATCGAAGAAAAAGCGAAAGCAATTGGTTACGTTTATCCGGACGAGATCATTTTCAGAAAGGATGAGTAGTGGTCGAAGGTCTGTACCGGAGCTTTGAAGAACAGATCAAAGCGCATCAGATGATCCATACGAATGAGAAGGTAGTAATAGGTGTTTCGGGAGGAGCTGATTCCGTATGCCTGTTACTTCTTTTGCATATGTACGGGAAAACGAATCCGTGCTCGCTTCATGCAGTCCACGTCAATCATATGATCCGTGGAAAAGAAGCGGATGAGGATCAGGCCTTTGTGGAAAAACTTTGCAAAGAACTTAGCGTGCCTTGCACGGTGAAAGCAGTCGATGTTCCGAGCCTTGCAAAAGAGAGGCATGAAAGCCTTGAAGAGGCCGGGCGTAAAGCGCGCTATGACTGCCTGCTTGAAATTGCAAAAGAAGAAGGAGCTGTCATTGCGGTTGCGCATCATAAAAATGATAATGCAGAGACCGTCCTTTTAAACCTCGCAAGAGGAAGCGGGATTCGTGGGCTTTCCGGCATGAAAGCAGTTTCCGAAATGGATGGCGTGAGGATCATCCGCCCGCTGCTTGAGATCAGCAGAGAAGAGATTGAAGCCTTTTTGAATGAGCAGGAGATTTCTTTCTGCACGGATGCTACGAACCTGGATGATGGTTATGCGAGAAATGCAGTCCGATTAAACGTACTGCCGGATCTTTTGAAGATTAACAAGAAGGCTGTAGAACATATTACAGAAAGTGCCGCGCAGCTTTCAGAAATCGAAGAGTATTTAGAGGCGGAAACGGAAAAGGCGTTTAGGGAAGCAGCAGAAATCCAAGGCGCTGCACAGGCAGATGCGAACAGCAATTGCGAGATCGCTGCGGGAAGGCTGGTCCTTAAAATTACCACGATGGAAAAACTCCCGGACGCAATTTTAAACCGCGTTGTGCATAAGGCTCTTGCAGCGGCTGCAGGAAGCGCAAAAGATATTAGCTCTTCGCACATCAGTGATGTATTGTCCTTGATGCGCTTGCAGTCCGGAAGAAGGATCTGTCTTCCTTATGGGCTTACAGCTACGAGGCAGTATGACGAGATTCTGATCCAAAAGGAGAAGGAAGAAGATGCGGCACAAAGTTATGTAACGCTTTCAAAAGAAGAGCTGGATTCAGAACAGATTTTTACACTGCCTGAGGCAAAGACAATCTCTTTTCACGTGATTGAAGTTGATGACAGTAACAGAGCGGAGCTGATTCAAAAAAATCTATATACGAAAGCTTTTGATTATGATACAATTAAGGGCACGATTAACGTGGGGGAAAAGGTCCCGGGAGATCGGATTTTTCTGCGTGGCGGAATGAAAACCGTGAAGAAATATTTCATGGATGAAAAGATTCCGGCTGAAGAGAGAAAGAAGATCCTGCTTCTTAGAGATGAAGAAAGTGTTATGTGGATCATCGGCTTTCGGATCAGTGAGCCCCATAAGATTACTGCACAAACAAAACGAGCACTGATAGTCAACGTGACAGATGGAGGGAAACATGAGCTTAGGCATTGAAGTATTAATACCGGAACAGGACGTTAGAGACCGCATCCAGGAAATCGCTGATGCTTTGAGTGAAAAATATGCAGGGGAGGAAGTGCTCCTTGTAGGCATCTTAAACGGCTCTGTATTCTTCCTTACAGAGCTGGCACAGAAAATGAATGTTCCGGTTGAAATCGATTTCATGGCAGCATCCAGCTATGGTTCCGGAACGGAGTCTTCCGGCCGCGTGCTGATCACGAAAGATTTAGAACGTTCCATTAAAGGCGCTCATGTTGTAATTGTTGAAGATATCGTAGATACAGGCCAAACGCTGCATCTGCTTACGGAAATGCTTTTAGAGCGTCAGCCGGCCAGCCTTGAAGTTTGCGTACTGCTTGATAAACCGGCCCGCAGAAAAGTCTGCATGGATGCTGATTTTATCGGCTTTGAGATTCCGGATGCATTTGTAGTTGGATGGGGTCTTGACTACGACCAGAAATACAGAGATCTTCCATATATTGGAGTAATAAAAGAACAGTAACAAAGAGGAAACAGAATGGGAAAACAGTTTAGAGGAATCATTATATATGTTCTCGTCATCGCAGCCGTTTTTGCCCTGATTTATTTTATGACCAGCTCAAGACCGGTGAATGACGAATATACATTCAGTGCATTCCAGTCCGATCTGAACGATGAAGTTATCAGTTCGATCGAAATCAATCAGAACAGTGAGATCCCGACAGGTACCGTAGTTGTTACCTTCAAGGATTCCACAAAGAAACAGCTTTACGTAGAAAATGTCGGAACAATCACCGAACTTTTAAAGAACCGCAATTTTACGTACACATTGCATGATGTTACCAGAGCAAGTTATTTTGTATCGACCATACTTCCGATGGTCATCATGTTCATTATCTTTATCATCTTCTTTAGCGTTATCTCAAGCAGAGCCGGAGGCGGCGCCGGAGGAAATGTTATGTCCTTCGGAAAGAACCGCGCGAAGATGATGTCACAGAATCAGAACAAGACAACCTTCAAGGATGTTGCCGGACTGAAAGAAGAAAGACAGGAACTCGAAGAGGTCGTAGATTTCTTAAGAGATCCGGGCAAATATACAAGAGTCGGTGCTCGTATCCCGAAAGGTATTTTGCTTGTAGGCCCTCCGGGAACTGGTAAGACTTTGCTCGCAAGAGCGGTCTCTGGTGAAGCAGGCGTTCCGTTCTTCCACATTTCAGGTTCTGACTTCGTTGAAATGTTTGTCGGCGTTGGTGCGTCCCGTGTGCGTGACCTGTTTGCTGACGCAAAGAAAAATACACCGTGCATCATCTTCATTGACGAGATCGATGCAGTTGCAAGAAGAAGAGGTTCCGGTCTTGGCGGCGGCCATGATGAGAGAGAGCAGACCTTGAACCAGATTCTGGTAGAGATGGATGGTTTCGGCGTAAACGAGGGAATCATCGTTATGGCAGCAACCAACCGTGTTGATATTCTTGACCCTGCTATTTTAAGACCGGGACGTTTCGACAGAAAAATCTTTGTCGGAAGACCGGACGTTCAGGGAAGAGAAGATATCCTTAAAGTTCATGCGCGCAATAAACCGTTGGCTGAGGATGTTGATCTTGGTGTAACAGCAAGAACGACAGCAGGTTTCTCCGGTGCAGACCTTGAGAACCTCTTGAACGAAGCAGCCATCAACGCTGCAAGCGCAAATCGTGCATATATCAAACAGGAAGATATCGAAAAAGCATTCGTTAAGATCGGTATCGGCGAAGAAAAGAAGAGCCGTGTAATCTCCGAGAAGGAAAGAAAGATTACGGCTTACCACGAGTCCGGACATGCAATCCTCTTCCACCTTCTTCCGGAGGTTGGACCGGTGCATATGGTCTCCATCATCCCGACCGGTATGGCAGGCGGATATACGATGCCGCTTCCTGAAAAAGATGAGATGTTCAATTCCAAAGAAAAGATGCTGGAAAACATTATGGTATCTTTCGGTGGAAGAATTGCAGAAGAGATTATCTTTGGCGATATTACAACGGGTGCATCCCAGGATATCAAGCAGGCAACGGATACTGCAAGATCCATGATCACCAAGTATGGTATGAGCGAGACCTTAGGCCCGATCGATTATTCTTCCGGCGATGCGGATGAAGTCTTCATCGGACGTGACTGGGGCCAGGCGAAACCGTACTCCGAGAGCACTGCAGCTCAGATTGATGCGGAAGTAAGAAGCATCATCGACAAGTGCTACAAGGATGCGAAGGATCTGATCATCAAGCATAAAGATGTGCTCGAGAATTGTGCACAGCTTCTGCTTCAGAAAGAGAAGATCACCCGCGAAGAGTTCGAAGCACTCTTTGAGCCGCCGGCACCGATCGAACCGGATGAGTTCGCTCCGGCAATGGCATAAGTTCTGTAAGGGCTAAGATCAGCTAAGGGTGAAAGAAATAGCTTAGATTCAAGCATAGGAAATAAACATTAAGGCAGGGTTCATAAAGATCCTGCCTTTTTTGTGCAAGTTGTACAGAAAATACAGATAAATTTTGTTAACTTTGGTAACACTGATTTATTGCCCCATGCTATTATACGCATCGTAAAACCCCCAATACATATATAGTTTTACTACACCCCATAAAATAAAATACCTTCTCCTTAAGAACACCGGCAGCAATGCCGGTGTTCTTAGTTTGCGCGAACTACGAGCGTGGCAAAATCGGAAGAGAGCCTGTACTGAGCTTGCTCAGAGTACAAGGCTCTCTTTTGATTTTATCGCGCGACAGCGCGACATGAGCGCAGCGAATGCGCCACGCGAGTTTAAGG
>CAMODY010000071.1 GCA_946611595.1 uncultured Clostridia bacterium
CATTAGGAACCCATTTCAACGGCATCCTGATCGACAATGGTTCTAAGTTTAAGATTAAAGACTCCAAATTCTATGCTTACGGTGATGGCGGTGACGACCTTGCAGGCTGGGGCGCTACGATCATGGCAGATAATAAATCCGAATTGGAAATCAAAGATTCCTATATTGAAAACGCAGGTGCGATCCGCTGTGCACTTTATGTAGATAACACCTCAATCGCCAAAGTGAAAGATACTGTTATCTACACAAAAGAAACACCAGACACCTATGATGAATTTGCAAACCTTACTCCCGGTATGATGAAGCGTGTTCCATTCGCACTTGGTATGGAAGGCACGATCCGTTCCTTAAATGTCATGGCTGATGGTCAGGGCAAATTCAAAGATTGTATCGTAGTTTCCACTGGATGGGGCGCGCTCTCTACCGACTCCGGTACAGCTTATGATATCTGCGGAACCTACGCTTTGGAAGCAGAAGATACCTTAGGCGGAATCGGTACCTTGGAAGTTGCTCAGGAAGGCAAAGAATATACCGCAACAAAAGAAGTGAATGGTGTGAAATACGGCTTCACCGTAGGCGGATCCGGATATGTAACATACGCTGACTCCGGTATCCACAACCTTTTCAAAAAAGTTGAGTTCTATGCACCGGATTATATCCAGGTTATGGGCTCCGGCCGTTCCGGATCTTCCTATATCGACTCCTATCTGCAGTCCGGACATACAGCATTTATGACACAGCAGACAGGCGGCGGTACATTTGATTTTACAAACACAACAATCGACACTGTGGACGCTCTGATCCAGATGAAATCAGGTGCAGCAAATACAGGATTCAGCAATATCGTAGTTGATAACTGCAAGATCAACTTCTCCGGAACTTCAACAAGAGATGAGGATGGAATTCTTGCAGAGCTGATCGAATCTGACGATGCAGGAAACCCGGGAATCACAACTTATACGATCTGTGATACTCCAGAAGATGCCGTTCTTACAAGAAGCTCCGTTGCCGATTCTTCCGCAACTTTCAAGAATGGAAGCTACAAAGGAAATATCTACAACAGCATTTACAACTATCGTCAGGCTTTAAATGTCTGCTTCGAAAATGCAGATTACACCGGAAAGATTTCTTCCACACAGGCAATTCATGTTGACCTCGAAGGCAATGTCGTTCCGAACGGAACTGTCCTCAACGCTTTTATGGGATCGAAAGAATATGATCACTGCAACTATGCTGCAGAAAAAGGCGGCGACTGCTCAGATGCAAAACTGATCGGACGTTTCAAACATACAGTTGCTCCTATGATGAACAACCTGATCAATGTAACGTTAACAAACTCCAAGTGGAATGTAACAGCAGACGGCTATATCAACTCACTTACCATTGATGCAATGACAGATGTTGATGCAGAAAAACCGGTAACGATCTATACCAAAGCTCTCAGCGTTGAAGGCAAAGCATTCGAGAGCGGCGAGTACAAGAACGGAAATGTTACGATTTCTGTAGATACTACAGAAGTTGAGATTCCGGATAATGGTATTGTCGACGCAGGACAGACCTACGGAAACGTCGCTTATACTCTGCTCGCTGTAAAAGAAGACGGAAGCTTTGACTCAGATGCATTTACAGTAAAACGCCAGAACTACATTGATGGAAAACTCTACTTCACAGCAACCGCCTGCGAAGGATATGAGATTCTTTCCATGGAAGCTGAAGGCGGCGAAGTCAGCAAGAACACGGAAGGCGGTGAGCTGGCAATTTATGAGAACGTACTTGCACCGGCTGATGGTTCAAGAGAGATGAGTGTTAAGATCACTGTAAAATAAAATAATAAATTTCTCCTCGAAGATGCCCCCTGTTTTCAGGGGGTATCTTTTTAATCCTCTTGAAATACGTTATAATCGACACATGAATACGCAGGAGATCCTCTCAAAACTGAAGATCGATTATTCAAAACGCTTTGCAGTTGCTGTTTGTATAGGGCCGCTTCCGGATGATCCAGCATTGTCTCAAATAAGATATGACGAAAAAGTATCTACGGAGCTAGCGTTGTTTGATCACATCAGCAGTATTTTTCGAAAGAAGAAAATTGGCAGTGAGATTGACCGGAATGCAGGATTCTGCCGTCTGATGTGCACTTTCCCTTTGGACCAAAGGAACGATTTCGCGGAGACTAGTATCAGGCCGTTATTTGAAAAAGCAGAAAAAGAGACTAACATGAAACTTCTCTGCGGCATTGGAATTCCTTCGGCAAACCAGCTTCATTTAAAAGAATCCTTATCTACTGCAAAAGAAGCATTCGAATTTTATTTCTTTTCCCATGAAACATTCTATGATTACCAGAAAAGCCGAAAACGATTTGAAGCTTCGTTTGAAGACTATGAAAGTTATTCCGAAAAAGCATTTAAATCGATTCTTATGAAATCGCCGGATGCTATCAATAATATTGATAAGTGTCTCGACCTGATCGAGCGGATCCATTATGGAAACAAAAGTGCTGTTGTCATGCGGGCTATGAATTTTACCGGAGAGACTGCCTACAGGCTTCACCGCTATAATATTTTAGCCGGTGATTTTTATCAGCTTCAGGATGCCCTGCAGGAAAAGGTTCTATCTGCCAATACATATGCAGAAGTCAAAAGAATAATTCACGAATACTATCAGGCAATACTATCAGACATCTACAGCAATAGTCCAAACAGTAAGCGGACGATGGTGGAACAGGCAAAGACCTACATCAAAGATAATTATATGGAAAACCTTACAGTAAAAGAGCTTGCTTCCATTGCCTGCGTGACCCCGGGCTACTTCAGCCGCAGTTTTAAAGAAGAAACAGGAAAGACCTGTAAAACTTATTTAACTGATGTCCGACTGGATGCGGCTATGGACCTGCTTTTAGGTTCAGACTTCCGGCTGTATGAGATCAGCGAACAGATCGGCTATAACAATGTCAGGAATTTCGAAGAAGCGTTCCGAAAAAAATACGGCTGTTTTCCCGGCGAATACAAAAAGAAGATGATGAAAAAAAATCAGACCAAGCGATGAATCTATGGTATCATCATTACAAACAGATAAAGGAGCTATACATATGGATAATAATCTTTTTACCAATTCTCATATTTTAGACTGGCTCAACTACTTTAATGACAACTATGAAGTCGATCTTGAAAAAGTTAAGATCTTAGATATCACACGTAAAAATAAAAACCTGATCCCGACCGTGGAATCCCACCGTCATGTACTGGTCTTTACAGAGGCAGGCCATCCGGATATTTTCTACCGGATGTTTAATGCAGGCCTTGGTGAATGTACTGTCGTATACAATGAAGGCTCCGATCCATCCGGTCCGATCAAAGAAGATAAAGTCTATGACATGATCAACCGCGGCATCAACGCTTCTGCCGGTATGCTGATCGTAAATCCAAAGGCACGAAACACCTACAAATTCGGCCTTGATAATCAGGCCTTTGCGTCCGGCTCTGTTCACTATGTCGGCTCTGAGATCCGCGCCGTGATCCTTTCTAAAATGCAGATCACCGAAGGCAAGAATCTCTGCCTGATCTCTGCAGAATCGATTGCGGTTGAAGCTGCGTTAAATGACGGCGAAGGTTCGATCATCGCAGTGGAATATAATAAGAGAGACCGCGAAACCTTAGAAGAAAACGTCAACCAGTTTGGCATCAACAATGTGACGATCATCGATCACGTTGATGATGAAACAATGAAGGATCTTCCGGTTCCGGAAACGACGATGCTGGTCGGTTCCGCCAGCATGGAACAGGAAATGGAATGTCTTCTGAAACTGAATCCGAAGATGGAATTCGTGATCTACACACTGGATTTCAATTTGGCAGGACGCATGAACCAGATCTGCTCTGAAATGGGTCTGAAAGATATCGACATTACACAGATCACCGTTTCCAAGATGAATGCCAAAGGCGCCTTTGATATTCAGCCGGCACCATGGCTCATCACCTGTCACGGAGAATAACAAACACGGGGCTGTCATTCGGCAGCCCCTTTTTTAATAACAAAGGTTTTTGATTGGAGGAATATATATGAATCAAAATATTAACCCAACAGCGGATTACGATTCATCTCTGGTGCGGCACGATGAAAATGCCAGATACATGGAAGAGATCCATGAGATGGCTGTGAAGGGGGAATCTCTTCATGCTGCAATGGGAACTCTGCTCCCACTTCCGAAATGGGAAGATATCCTGCTGCTCGGTGCGCAGCTTGATCCGGCACCGCTGAACGATGATGATCCGGTCAGCACGCAGACCATCATAGGCAAAAACGCAAAGCAGCCAATGGTTCTGGAAAGCCCGGTCTATATTTCACACATGTCATTCGGCGCTTTATCAAAAGAGATCAAGACCGCTCTGGCGAAAGGGTCCGCCATGGCCAAGACTGCGATGTGCAGCGGTGAGGGCGGCATCCTGCCGGAAGAAAAAGCAGCTGCCTATAAATATATTTTCGAATACATTCCGAATAAATACAGTGTCACGGACGAAAACCTGAAGACATCGGACGCGATCGAGATCAAGATCGGACAGGGCACAAAGCCGGGCATGGGAGGACATCTGCCGGGAAGTAAAGTCACGGAAGAGATCGCAGCGATCCGCGGAAAGAATGTCGGTGAAGATATTCAAAGCCCAAGCAAGTTCCCGGAGGTCAATTCCAAAGAAGACCTGAAGGCAATGGTCGATATGCTCAGGGAACGTTCAGAAGGACGTCCGGTCGGCATCAAACTGGCAGCCGGAAATATCGAAAAGGATCTTGCTTACGCAGTCTCTGCCGGTCCGGACTTCATCACGATCGACGGACGCGGCGGTGCGACAGGTTCAAGTCCGCTTTTCCTCCGCGAGGCAACTTCCGTTCCGACCATCTACGCACTTTCCCGTGCGCGCAGATATCTGGACAGCATTCAGTCCGATATTGCATTGGTGATCACCGGAGGCTTACGTGTCTCTGCAGATTTTGCGAAAGCGCTGGCCATGGGTGCCGATGCGGTCGCTGTTGCGTCAGCTCCTTTGATTGCAGCTGCCTGCCAGCAGTACCGGATCTGCGGAAGCGGTTACTGCCCGGTCGGCATCGCAACGCAGAATCCGATGCTTCGCGAGCGCCTTAAGATCGAAGAAGCAGCTCAGCGGATCGCAAATTATCTGATCCTTTCTAATGATGAACTCAAGACGTTTGCAAGGATCTCCGGCCTGGATGATGTCCACAAACTATCGCTCGAAAATCTGATCACGCTCGATGAGCAGATCGCAAAATATACCGGCATTGCACATGCCGGCCAACCGCAGCTGTAAATCTGCAGGAATCAGGAACACTAAAAATCCCCGCCGGCTGGCGGGGATCTTTTTCATTCCATTTTATTAATTACATTTTTCAAGCAGTTCTTCCCACTTTTTATCCACATACTTCTGGGCTTCTTCAATCGTCCATTCGTTGCCCGGAGCAAAGCAGTGTTTGAATCTTCCCTGCAGTTTCATAAATTCCTCAACCGGAAGTTTATTCTTTGGCTTGTAGGTTAAGCGGTACTCACCCTCTTCTACTTCGTAAAGCGGCCAGATGCAGGTCTCAACTGCCATCTTACAGATTTCAGGAAGCGTTTCTGCCGGATACTGCCAGCCTCTTGGGCATGGGCAAAGAACATTTACAAAGGTCGGTCCTTCTGTGTAGATTGCCTTGTGTGCCTTTTCATGGAAATCTTTGAAGTTTCCGATCATCGTAGTCTGCGCAACATACGGACTTCCATGTGCGACCATGATCTGTGTCAGGTCTTTCTGGTTCTGTTTCTTTCCAACAGACTCTGTTCCCGGAGGCGTCGTTGTTGCAGAAGCAAAACGCGGTGTTGCAGAAGATCTCTGTGTTCCGGTATTCATATAGGCTTCGTTATCATAACAGAAGTAGGTGAAATCATGGCCACGCTCCATCGCTCCCGAAAGGGACTGGAAACCAATATCATAGGTTCCTCCATCACCGCCGATCGCAAGGATCTTAACGTTTTTATCGATTTTACCTTTTCTCTTCATTACGTTATATGCAGCCTCTACACCGGAAGCGGTAGCCGACGCATTTTCAAATGCAGAATGGATATAGGAGTCATGCCATGCAGTGAACGGATACTGGAAAGATGATACTTCCAGACAGCTCGTTGCGTTGCAGATGACAGCCTGATCCTCCGGGTCTACTGCGCGCATCATAGCACGGCAGACGATTCCTGCGCCGCAGCCTGCACAGAGACGGTGGCCTGCTTCAAAACGTTCCTGTTTGCTCATTTCTTCTTTCAGATTATAAGCCATTACAGAACCTCCTCTCTGTCATCACGCTGACCAAGATGAATATAGGTTTCGCCAACCTCTCCGGTACTGACGATTTTTTCTAAATGTTTGAAAACTCTCTTTGTATGATCGACGGTAAAATCTCTTCCGCCGAGTCCATATACGATATCGATCATTTTCGGACGATCGTTTAAGTTGATACATGCAGAAGCAGTCTCTGCAAAGAGCGGTCCGCCATTTGCGGAAAAGCCTTCGCTCTTATCCATCACTGCTACCGCCTTTACGCCGGAGAGCGCTTTTGCAAGTTCTTCTCCCGGGAACGGACGGAACACACGGACTTTGATCAGTCCGACTTTCTTTCCTTCCTTCCGAAGTTCATCAACTGCTGCCTTTGCGGTTCCTGCAGAAGAACCCATGATCACAATTGCAAGTTCCACGTCTTCCATTTTGTATTCTTCAAAGAATCCATATTTACGGCCAAAGGTCTTTTCGAAATCAGCAGCCACATCCAGAATGGCTCTCTTGGCATTTTTCATAGCTTCAGCTTGAGCAACTCTGGCTTCCATATAATATCCGGAAACACCATAAGGGCCGACAGCCAAAGGATTTTCTTCTTTCAGAAGATAGTTTTCCGGCTGATACTCTCCGACAAAAGCTTTTACGTCTTCATCCGATTCCAACTCGATATTTTCAAGCGCGTGTGAAGTGATAAATCCATCTTCACAGATCATAACAGGAAGACGGACATCCGCCGTTTCCGCAATACGGTGAGCCTGCAGGTAATTATCATATGCTTCCTGATTGTTCTCCGCATAGATCTGGATAAAACCGGAATCGCGCTCTGCCATAGAGTCAGAATAGTCATGATTAATATTGATCGGTCCTGTAAGCGCGCGGCAGGCAACCGCAAGCACGATCGGAAGTCTTGCAGACGCTGCAACATACAGGGTTTCATTCATATAAGAAAGACCTGCAGAAGAAGTTGCTGTGATCGCTCTGCAGCCGGCAGCTTCTGCTCCGATGCAGGCAGACATAGAAGAGTGCTCACTCTCAACGCAGATAAATTCCGTATCCACTTTTCCGTCAGCAACATATTTTGCAAAATACTGAGGGATTTCAGTAGAAGGTGTGATCGGGAACATGGCAAAAACGTCCGGATTGATCTGACGCATTGCAGTTGCGATTGCTTCGTTTCCGCTCATTCTGTCTCTGATGCTCATTAGTGCACCTCCTTCCACTCGATCGCTCCGAACGGACAAACAGTGTAGCAGATTCCGCAGCCCTTACAATGGTCATAGTCGAAATCTCCACGCTTTCCATCGGTAACCGGAATCGAGGAATCCGGGCAGAACGGTGTGCAAAGCATACAGTGTCTGCACTTTTCTGCATCCCATACAGGAATCTTGGATCTCCACTCACCAGTCAGCGTGAGTTTTGAAGTTCCTGCTTCATATATCTCGCAGCCGGTGGTCAGTTCCTGCCACGTGGACTGCTCATTAATCTCACTTGCTCTTTTGTTCATGATTCTTTCCTTTTTGAATCTGTCTTATTTCTATTACATCTGAGTTTTTACGCTCTGCATTGTCTCTTCAAGGCATCCTAAGTTACCTTTGATCACCTGCGGCTTATCCGCAAACTTGTGGGAATATGCCTCTTCCATATCTTTCATAAAAGCATCCGGTTCAACACATTCACTGATCGCAACGATCGCTGCAAGCATCGGGGTGTTCGGGAAGTAATTACCAAGATGCTTTCTGGAAAGGGTTCCTGCATCAACGGTATAAACTTTTCCCTGATAGCCTTTTAAAAGAGGTCTTAACTCTTCTGCGCTCTTTGCGGAGTTGATCACGATCGCACCATCTTCTTTCAGACCGGCGGTAACATCTACACTTTCAAGCAGGGTCTCATCAACGACGACCACATAATCCGGTTCATAGATATTTGAGTGGATGGAACATCTCTCATCCGAGATACGGTTATAGGCTGTGATCGGAGCACCGGAACGCTCCGGACCATATTCCGGAAATGACTGTACATATTTTCCGGCCATAAAAGCTGCATCTGCAAGCAGCAAGCTCGCAGTTTTTGCGCCCTGTCCGCCTCTTCCATGCCACCTGATTTCCATAATATTCATAAAAAAAACCTCACGAAATAATCTTTCCGATGAAAGTAATTG
>CAMODY010000072.1 GCA_946611595.1 uncultured Clostridia bacterium
GGATTAAACTCGCTGTCATACTGCGCTTTCAGTTTCTTGTTGATCACTAAGAAGTAAATAACGCAGAGGGCAATCTGGAAGACTGTTGATGTTGGTGTTGCAAGACCAATATAAAACAGGTTCGTGTTTGGCAGCGACCTCATCAAAAACGCCATCGGCACCCTGATCGCAACGCCTAAAAATCCCTGGATCATCGTAATTCCAGTGCGGCCGCAGCCATTGAAGAATCCGATAAAGCAGAACAGGAACGAGGTCAGGAAGGTGTCGATCGCATAAGAACTAAGATATAGTGCAGCCGCTTCCATAACGGCCGGATCTGTTGTAAAGAAACGGGTGATCCATGTTCCGTGCATTCCTGCAATAAAGTACATGATCGCGGCAAATACGAGCGAGGTCCATACCGCATGGAATAATGCTCTCTTCGCTCTCTTCAGTTTTCTTGCACCAACGTTGTGCGCAACGATTGCAGAAAGCGCCTGCAGGAAAGAGCTCGGGACCAGCATAATGAATGTGATCAGCCTTCCCCCGACACCGCAGCCGGCAGATTCTACAACACCAAGCGTATTGCACACTGCACCTAAAATCATAAAGGAAGCCGTAACGACCAATTCCTGTGCCGCAAGCGGCAGACCAAGTTTAAAGATTCTCTGGCTGATTGATTTCTGAAATTTCAGATTGGATCTGTCAAAGGTGAAAGGCAATCCTCTCTTTTTCGCTATTAGCAGAGATATTACAACGCTTGCAGCCTGTGCGAAGATCGTTGCGATCGCAGCACCTGCTGCCGCCATATGAAAGACACCTACCAAAAGCAGATCACCGAAAACATTGATGACACAAGCGATTGCTACCGTGATAAGCGGAGTTTTGGAATCGCCGATCCCTCGGAACACACTTCCGATTATGTTATACGCCACCGTAAAGATAAGACCGATCGAACAGATTCTGACATAGGCCAGACCCTGTTCCATTGCCTCCTTTGGAGTCTGAAGCAAGTTCAAAATCGGCTTTGCGCAGGTAAATAAAAGAACTGCAAGCACGACTGCGATGACCGCAAACATGATGATACTGGTTCCGATAACATCGCCGGCATGTTTCTTTTTTCCTTCGCCGATATACTGTCCCAGCAGAATGGTTGTTCCCATCGCGATGGCGGTAACAATTGCTGTTAACGCGTAGACAGGGTGGCTTCCGGTTGCAACACCGGATACGTGGAATGCTTCACCAAACTGACCGACGATCAATAAGTCGACCGCGCCATAAAGAGACTGGATCAGCAGAGCTGCCAGCACCGGAAGCATAAACTTCATCATAGGACCCAGGATTGGTCCATTTGTAAAATCAACGATTTTCTTTTCTTTTTTCACTTAGAGTTCTTTCTATATGTTTTATTTAATGGCCGTATTATATCACAAAACAGGCTCCGGTAATACTAAACCGGAGCCACGTTGTTTCATGCCAATAGAAATGAAAGAGATTACTGCATCTGCTTTGCAACTTCCTCAGCAAAGTTTTCCTGTCTCTTCTCGATACCCTCGCCTACTTCGAAACGAACGATATTCTTGATTGCAAGATCCGGGTTAACTGCCTTGAGATATTTCTCAACAGTCTGCTTTCCGTCTTCAGCCTTTACATAAGTCTGATCAAGCAGGCAGATTTCTTTCAGCTGTTTAGCAACACGTCCTTCTACAAGGCCGCTGAAGATCTTATCGCCGGCGATTGTATCTTTAGCAGCAACAGCAAGACCAGCAACAACCTGCTTAGCTTCTGCAGAAAGGAAGTTGAACAGATATTTGAGGTTGTTCTTCTGCTCATCTAACTGCTTCATATCTTCAGCGTTGAACAGTGTTCCTTCTTCAACCTTTGCAAGAAGGTTTTTAAGGATCGGTGCCGGAAGAGATTCCGGAGTATTGAGTGCACTGTCAACAGTGATTTCTTTTAATTTAGCAACTTCTTCGTCAGACATATCAGCACGGCTGATGTACTGCGGGTTCATAGCTGCAACCTGCATTGCAATGTTCTTAAGTGCTTCTTCAGCGCCGTCAACATTGTTTGCTTCTGCTAAAACGCCGATGCGGCCTGCGCCGTGGATATACGGAACGATGATGCCGTCAGTTGTGCATTTTACAAATCTTCTGATGGTGATCTTCTCACCGATTGTAGCGATGATGCTAACAAGTGCTTCGTTAACAGTCTTTTCCGGATCTCCTGCGAACTTCTCGTTCATCAGAGCGTCAACGTCTGCTGCATCACATGCGAAGATGCTTTCTACAACATCATCAACGAAGTTCTGGAATTTCTCGTTCTTTGCAACGAAGTCAGTCTCGGAGTTAACCTCAACCATAACTGCTGTATTGTCTTTGATTGCAACTTTTACGATACCTTCAGCAGCGATTCTGCTTGCTTTCTTTACTGCCTGAGCCTCTCCCTTTTTACGAAGAATCTCAACAGCTGCATCCATATCTCCATCAGTTTCAACAAGTGCATTCTTGCATGCTAAGATGCCGGCACCTGTAAGTTCTCTTAACTCTTTGATCATAGCGGTGTTAACTGCTGCCATGTTTGTATCCTCCTATATCTATAATCATGACCTCGCCACTTGCAATGACGAGGTCATCTGTTTCTTATTCTTCTACTGCCTCAGCTGCTTCTTCAGCGCCTTCTTCTACTTCATACTCTTCGCCCTGGTTTGCTTCGATGATAGCGTCAGCCATCTTGGAAACGATCAGTTTGACAGCACGGATAGCGTCATCGTTACCCGGGATGATGTAGTCAAGGTCATCCGGATCACAGTTTGTATCGCAGATACCGATGATCGGGATGTTCAGTTTCTGAGCTTCCTGAATGCAGATTTTTTCTTTCTTAGGATCAACTACGAAGATTGCATCCGGCAGTTTTCTCATATCTTTGATACCGCCAAGGTTCTTCTCAAGTTTCTCCTGCTCTTTCTTAAGAGCGATAACTTCTTTCTTCGGCAGAACTTCAAATGTTCCGTCTTCTTCCATCTTCTCGATGTCTTTTAATCTCTTGATTCTGCTCTGGATGGTTTTGAAGTTTGTCAGCATACCGCCAAGCCATCTCTCGTTTACATAGAACATGCCGCAGCGCTCAGACTCTACTCTGATTGCTTCCTGTGCCTGTTTCTTTGTACCAACGAAAAGGATTGTGCCGCCCTGTGCTGCGATGTCAGAGATTGCATCGAATGCATCGTCGATCATACCAACTGTTTTCTGAAGGTCGATGATGTAGATACCGTTTCTCTCGGTGTAGATGTATGGAGCCATTTTAGGGTTCCATCTTCTTGTCTGATGTCCGAAATGTACACCTGCTTCAAGTAACTGTTTCATTGAAATAACGCTCATGTCTATTTCCTCCTTTTTTGTTTTTTTACACTCACAGGAAATAGCTGCGCGAAAGAACTCGCGCGGGCAAAAGACTTGTAAGTGTTTTACGTCCTTCTGCTGTCTTCTCTCTTGGCCACCCCCAGTTACAAGGGCACACGCCGCAAAATCGGCAGAAGTGAATAGTCATGCAACTTTGATATTTTATCTTAGGAATCCTAAGAAATCAACTGTTTTTTTGAGGTTTTTTCTTTAAAGTTACCCCTTTTTTCTTAAATATGCTAAAGCAGATCAACGCGAGCACGGCGAGGATCGAAACGATGAGTCCTGCAGTCTTTCCCGGTACACGATAACGCAGCTCAATGCTATGCGTACCGGCATCAAGCGGAATCTGAACAAATGCACCGTAAAAGTCTTTGATTTCTGTCTTTTTGCCGTCTACGTATGCGCTCCATCCTTTATCATACGGGATCGAGGTAAAGAGCATGCCTGCCTGGCTAACGTTTACACTGCCCTTAACATAAGTATCTCCAAAGGATTCCACTTCCAAAGGCTCACTGCCAAGCGCAGAGATCACATCGTCTAAGGCATCTTCATCCAGCATTGCAGGAATCACCATGAACTGTTCTACATCTTCATCCGCTGTCGTAAGCTTCAGTTCATCCCCCTTCCTTACTTCGCCTGCATCTATGATCATAGCGCATTCAAGTGAGGTGAAGGTATTGCTGCTTCCAGGGATCTCGCCCTTTTCCATCGTGATCGTAAGGTTTTTCAGCTTTTGTCCGATATAGAAATAAAGGCGTCCCGACTCCTGCACGGTATAGCGGATCTCACTGCCCTGAATATTATCACCAATGGTAAAGATCGGGCCTGCGCCTGCTGCCGCATCCGCAAAGTCGTTCTGTACAACGAAGGGGTTCTGGGTCATTAAATTGACCTCTGCCTGTGCTGTCTCTCTGATCATAAAGCCTAAAGGCAGAGAATATTTGTTTTTATATAAGAATATAGATCCATAATCGAGATCGATACTCTCTTCTGCTGCATTCTCGGCAATCTGCGGCTCTGCAAGCCCCGGAACCTTTTCTTTTCCAAGTTTTTCTTTGGCAATAAATTGTAAATACGAATCATCCATTTGCTCATCCGTCATCACATAGCGAACACCAAGCAGCGCCGATGTAAACGGCGTATTTCCATAATAGGAGAAAGAGTTCGTGCCGTTTTGAAGACCAAAGGATTCATAAAAGTCTGAGACGGCCGCCTTTGTCACCGAGGAGAATACAGAGGCAGACTTGTAGCCGGACCATGCGCCGTCGTTCTTTGTTCTGCGTTTTAATTTTTCTACGCGATAGAAGTCGTCATCTTCAATCTTTCCAAGCACCGTATCGATCGCCCGGTTATCTTCCGTATAGCTTACGCGGCTCGTTGTGCCATATCCGGTCTCATCCGTATTGATCACCATTTCTGCAACGCAAATGATGACGAGGATCGCAACAGCTGCGCAGCGAACAAGATATTTTTTGCGGTTTAACAGAAGCGCTACAACGCCATAGACGATCAGGAAGGCTGCACTCACATAAGCAACCGACATTGGATATTCTTCGCTGTTATAAAGGGCCTGCAGCGCAAAGACAGCCGCGATCGCTACGCCAAAGCAGATTATTATCTCTCGCACAGTGATCTTTCGGATCCTAAGGAATGCCTCATAGCCCATGGTCAATACAAGGAAAATATAGATAAAGGACTGGCGGGACGGCAAGCTGTTTGGAAAATGAAAGCCATGCCAGATAAACGCCGGAACGTTAAAGGTGAAGCTGAAGATCATGATTGCCATTAAGATGGTCTTTCCTGCTCTTTGCATTACCGGGATTGTTCGATTCAGCCAGTAAAGCGGGATCAGCGCAAAGATCGCGATGCCGCAGTAAATATTCGGAACATAGCCTTCGAGCATTGTTACCTTTGCATTCATCGTGCCATGTGCAAACATCTCAAGAAGGTTGTAATACGCATTTAAATTCTCCGGAAAACTCGAATCTGCAGAAGCGGTTCCAAAGAGGGTCATCAAGGCCGGAAGGAAGATAACGGCACCGATGCATCCGCCGATAAAGGAATATAAAAGGTAACGGCCAATCGTCTCTAATATTCTTTGCCCACGCTCCGCTACCAGCAGATAGATAAAATACAGCAGCGAATAAATGCACAGCATGATCGCTATGTAGTAGTTGGAAAGCACGGCAATAGCAAAGCAAATCGTATACAGAAGACACTTGCGCTCTTTTACAAGGCGCTCAAGTCCCAGCATCATAATCGGAAGAATGCATAGACAGTCAAGCCACATCACATTCCAGCTGTATGCTGCCATATATCCGCTCATCGCATAGAAAATGCCAAAGCATGCTGCAATGTAGTCGTTCGGCGTACCCTGAACGATTCTCTTTTTAGGTTTTTCTATGCCCTGCTCCATGGCAACGTCTGAAGCAATAACTTCACCGCCGGCAGCATTCCGGTTAAACTTCCGGATCAGATAATAGGTCATAAAGGAAGACATCAGACCGGATTTCAGCATAATGAATCCGCTCATGATCTCCGGAATATAATTAGACGGAAGGAGCCCTACAAGCCAGTTGATAGGCGATGCCAGATAATAGGCATAGGTGCTTAAGAAATTAGAGCCGAGCCCAATGTTCCAGGTGTAGTCAAGACTTCCGCCGTGTTTGATTGTGTTTTGAAAAAGTTTTAAGAACGGAGCGTACTGGTGGTACATATCGCTCCTTAAGTACATCTGATCTCCAAATGGAAAGATCTCGCGGGTAGCATATATGATTATCAAAATGATGATCGGCGCTAGAAATGCGACGACCAAAGGGAGGCTTTTCTTTATGAAATTTTTCTTTGCCTCAGTTTTGTTCATTTTGATCTTCTTTCTTTTGCTCGCTGCTCTCATCCAGGATATAAAGCGGACGTTCTTTCGACTCTAAATAAATGCGGCCAATATAAGCACCCAAAATACCGATTGCTAAAAGGACGAGCCCTCCTAAGAACAAGATTGCGCAAAGGGTCGTAACATAACCAGGGACGTCAATGCCCGTAACCCAGGTTTTGATCAGCGTTGCAATGATATAGATAAAAGCAAGCAGGCTGATCACCGCTCCAACCACCGTTACAATGCGAAGCGGCAGGACACTGAATGCGGTGATTCCATCTGCCGCATAGTTGAAGAGTTTGGAAAATCCCCATTTGCTCTTTCCGCCTGCTCTTGGTTTTTGTTCGTAGTCAAACCATTTAATATCAAAGCCGACCCAGGCAAAGAGTCCTTTTGAAAAGCGCTGGCTCTCCGAAAGCTTAAGCACAGCGTTTACAAATTTTCGGCTCATGCACATGAAATCGGTTGCACCTTTTTCAAGCTTTATACTGGATACGCGGTTATTTATGCTATTAAACATGCGGGAGAAAAGACTTGCCTTCCGCTTTGCCCCAGCGGCCTCAAAGCCTTCTTCCGTGACTGCTTTCAGCATGGAAGGGATCAGCGTTGGCGGATGCTGAAGGTCTCCATCCATTAAGATCACGATATCTCCTTCTGCATGCTGAAGTCCTGCATAAATAGCGGATTCTTTTCCGAAGTTTCGAGAAAAAGAAAGATATCTGATGTTTTTATTTTCTGCAGAAAACTTGCGCAGTTCTTCAAGCGTACCATCACTGCTTCCGTCATTTACAAATAGCCAGGTGAAATCGAAGCCTGAAATGCCAGAGCAAACCGCCGTCGTTTCTTTTAAGAACGGCGCCAGGTTTTCTGCTTCATTATAGACCGGGATAACGATGGTTACTTGCTTCATGACTACTTAATTTCTGCGATTTTGATCTTCTTCCAGAATCCTTTGTCTATGGACATCTTGGACTCTTGTGAAAATTTATAATATGCATCCCTGAAGGATGTTTCTCTTGCATTTGATAATACTTCGTTATAGTTGGCGGCAGATTCGAGCAACAGTTTATCGTCGATACAGCGCACGATATAATAGCCTTCCTTGCTGATGATTACCTCGCTCATCTCGCCGTCATTTAAAGCAAAGATAATATTATCGACGGTGGAGTTCATCTGGCCGCGTTTGATTTTCTGCTCAGGAAGCATCTCATATCCTACTGCAGCGCAGGCATCTTTAAACTCGGTGCCTTCTTTGATACTCTCGTAAATCTTGTTGGCCGTTTCTTCGCCGGCGCTGGTCGGAATAACCACATAGTCTGCAAGCAGTACGCGTGTAGAATCTTCCGTAATATCAACAGTTGCATCCGTCGTGATCTTATTATATACGGCATCATATGTGGCCTTTTTTAAATAAAGATCGTTAACATCGGCTGCTGTGATATCGTACTCAGCAACATTGTAAAGACCGGAGATCTTTGTCCATGCCGTTACTGCATCTTCCCCGGCTTTGTTCTTCGCCTCTTCAGACGGATAAACGCCAAGCTGGTCGCTTAAAACCTGAGCCGCTGTATAGCGCGTCAGTTTATCTACAACAACGTCTTTTACGTAGTCGTTCATAGATTCCGTTCCAATCTCACGCTCCCAGAAACCATCCAGGTTCTGTCCTTCTTCATACACTGCCTTTTCTTCCATCAGCATAAAGACGGCTTCTGCTTTGCTGCAGCTTGCATTTTCGATCTGAATAAAGAAGTCCTTAACTGCGGAGGTTTTCAGTTTCACTTCCGAGCACGCAGCGAGCGACATGCAAAGAAGGATAGCGATCATACAAACTGCCGCTACCCGAAGTATACTGCTCTTTTGTTTTCGGTTATTTAATAGATTCAAGATACTCTCTTCTTTTGCCGTTCTTCCTTGTATCCAGATCAGCAAAAGTTTTTCTTTCTTTCAATATTTTACGGTTGAAATCTTTTCCGTTTTATTGTATCATTCACTTTGCTTGCGAAAGCGGGCACATACGCTACTGTAGCTCAGTCGGTATGAGCGCGTCATTGGTAATGACGAGGTCGTCGGTTCGATTCCGATCAGTAGCTTGAGCGAAAGGAGGAGATAGCTTTCGCGGAAAAATAATCGCCATGTTTACATGAGCGATTATTTTTTTGTGAAAGGTAGATCCGGAAACGGAC